>NZ_JAQLOJ010000001.1:0-231374 GCF_057808485.1 Acholeplasma sp. ORD1043
ATTTATTTATCAATTTTTAGTAAGTTTCTAAAGAACAAGATAATTCATATTTTTTAATTATTTAACGTAAGTGATCAATTAACCAATTATTAATTTCAATCGCGACTTCTTCAGTTACTGTATCATTATTTAAATTATGATATCCACCAGAAATAAGCTTTAAAGTCTTATCAATATCTCCGAGTTTTTTCATATAAGACTCACTTTGTGAGTAATCTACTAATTTATCTTCTGTACCATGCAAAATAAGTATTGGTTTTTGAATTTTACCAACATGCTTATTCAAGTATTTTTGACCTGTTCTCATAATATTTCCCGCAAGTCTTAAAGTGAAGTATTTTAATGCGTATGGATCAAGATTATCTGATGGTGGGAAGTGAGAAAGTCTAGTGTCATTAAAATCTGTCTTAAATTTTAAGAAACCAAACAATTGATATGGGATTAAATTAAATGGTCCAAGACTTGTTACTTCAGTTGGACTAGATAAAATAATAGAACCATCATAATTATCATAAAGAGTAGAGTAAATGTTCGTAATTATTCCACCCATCGAATGCCCTAACAGATAAACAGGTAGGTTATATGTTTTTTTAGTTTCTTCAACTAAAGAATTCAAATCATCAGTGAAAATAAAAACAGACTTAATATCCCCTCTTTTACCTTGGGATTTTCCATGGCCTCTAACGTCATAAAGTACAACATTAAAACCGCCTTGGTTCAATAAGTCTGCTAGTTTTCTATAATAAACAGAATGTAATGCAATACCGTGAGTAATGATAACAGTTGCTTTTGCATTTGGAACAATTTGATTTTCAGTATAAATCATAGATTGGTTAATTAACATGGAATCACCTTATTTCAAGTACGGAATAATTTCTTTTTTCATGTACCCAATAAAGTGCAAACTACCAGTTATGATAACTAAGTCTGTTTCTCTTTTTCGTTTGATTAAATTTTCTAATGCTTTTTTAGGATCAATTTCAAATTTATAAGGAAGATTTTCTAAAGTTACATAACGAGTATCCGGAAAAGCAGTCGTAGTAATCGATGCAACATGTGGAGCTAACGCTTCGAGCATCTTTTGCGGCTCTTTATCAGATAATGCACTAAATAGTACATGTATATTATACATCTTAAAAACAGAATGTAAAGATAAAATGAGTGCCTCAATTGCATGCATGTTATGTGCACCATCTAAGATAACACCGTCTAACACTGTTTCTAAACGTCCGCCATATACTGTGGTTGATAAACCTTGCTTGATCGTTTCAATTGAAATTTTTGGAAATAAATATCTTATAATCTCAATAGCAAGCGAAGCATTGTATTTTTGATAATCCCCTAACAGTGATAGTTCATAGAACTCATTTTTACATTTAATTACATGGGGATAATCTGATATTGTTTCTATTTCTTCATCTTTAATTATTTGATAAGTTGCATGAACATTCTTACAATGAGTTTCAATTTGAGCATGTAATTCCTCTGTAACAGTGGTTATTAAGTGGTGGTTCTGTTTAACAATTCCTAATTTATTATAAAGTATTTCTTCTTTAGTATTGCCCAATTGTTTCGTATGTTCTAAACCAATATTTGTTATAACAGATACATCATAATCAATAATATTAGTTGAATCTAATAAGCCACCAATTCCGACTTCAATAACCATCACTTCTACTTTTTGTTCATAGAAATATTTAAATGATGCTAAAGTTAATAATTCAAAAAATGATAAGGTTTCACCTGTTTTTACTTTATAAGCTTCATTTAAATTATAGATTTCATTAAGTAACCTAACAAAATCTTCATCACTAATATTCACTCCATTTAATCTAATACGTTCATTAAAATCAACTAAATATGGAGAAGTGAATGTTCCAACACGAATTCCAGCTTCAACTAAAATTTTTGTGGTATACATACATACTGAACCTTTACCATTGGTTCCAGTTACATGAATCTTTTTAATTTTTGATAAGTCTAAAGAGAGCATTGCTAATGCTCTCTTTATATGATCTAAACTTGCTTTAGGTCTGAACTTATGTTGGGTTTCTACCCAATGTTTTGCTTCATCAAGTGTTTTAAACATGGTTTTGTAGTTTTTTTAGAACATCCTCATATTGTCTTTGATAATCTTCAAACTTTTGTCTTTCAACATCAAGTTTTTCTTTTGGTGCTTTTGCCAAGAAGCTTTCATTTGAAAGTAATCCTTTAGAACGAGCAATTTCCTTTTCTAACGATTCTTTTTGTTTTAATAAAGCTTCTTTTTCAGCTGCTAAATCAATTAAACCTTCTTTTTTAACATATATGTTAATATTTGCACCAGCAACTAGTACAGAATCTTTTTCATCTAAATTAAGGTCAAATGATAGATTTTCAGTATTTAAGAATTTAACAAAATACACTTCATAACTCTTCATCAAATCAAGTAAAGACTGATCTCTGAATGATAACGAGATACTTAATTTCTTACTTGGAATAACTTTATATTCAGCTCTTAAATTACGTACTCTAGTAATTGCATCTGACATTTCATTGAATAACTCAATTACATTAAAGTTATACTGAGCTTTTGGCCATTCTGATACCATAATTGATTTTTCATCAAAAATATCTAAGAATAGTTTTTCTGTAACAAATGGAATAAATGGATGCATTAATTTAAGAATTGCTTTTAATACATAAAGTAAGACTGCTTGTGTATTTTCTTTTAATGATTCATCTTGTAATGCAACCTTAGATAATTCTAAATACCAACTTGCAAATTCATCCCAAGTAAAGTTTTGTAAAACACGTGAGACTTCGTTAAATTCATATCGCTCGTAGAACTTATCAGCCTCATCAATAACTTGAGATAATCTTGTTAAAATCCATTTATCAATCATTGTTAATTTAGATTCATCAATCTTAACATTAACATCTTCGATGTTCATGGTAACGAATCTTGTAATATTCCATAGTTTATTGATTAAATTCCATGATGCTTCAATTTTCTTAATATCATAACGTGTATCCATACCAGGTGCTGAATTTGATACAATAAAGAATCTTAGCGCATCAATACCATATTCAGCAATAACATCCATTGGGTCAACACCGTTACCAAATGATTTACTCATTTTTCGTCCATCTTCAGCACGAATCAATCCGTGTAATAAAACTTGTTTAAATGGATCTTTACCAGTAAATTCAATACCTTGGAAAATCATTCTGGCTACCCAGAAGAAAATAATATCGTAGCCAGTAACTAAAACATCGGTTGGATAATAGCGTTTGAAATCTTCTGAATCAGTATTTGGCCAACCTAATGTTGAAAACGGCCATAAAGCACTTGAAAACCAAGTATCTAGAACGTCTTCATCTTGAACCCAGCCTTCACCTGGACATTCAATTTGAACTTTAGTTTCATCTCCTTTAAACCATGCAGGAATTCTATGACCCCACCAAAGTTGACGTGAAATAGTCCAGTCTTGAAGATTCGTCATCCAGTTTTCAAAAGTCTTCTTAAATCTTTCAGGAACAAATTCAATGCCATTTTTTTCTAATGTTTGTTTAGCTAAACCTTCCATCTTTACATACCATTGTAAAGATAATCTTGGCTCAACCATAACACCTGTACGTTCTGAATAACCTACTTGGTGAGTGTATTCCTCAACAAGTGGACATAAACCTAATGCTTTTAAGTCGTTTGTTACATTTTTACGACATTCAAAACGCTCTTGACCAGCATAAATACCAGCCATTTCATTCATCGTTCCATCTTCATTCATACAAAGTGGCATTTCTAAATTATGACGTTTAGCAACTTCATAGTCATTTGGGTCATGTGCAGGTGTAACTTTAACAACCCCAGTACCAAATTCCATATCAACATAATCATCAGCGATTACTGGAATTTCAGTTTTAGTACCTGGAATATATACCTTTTTGCCAATAAATGCTTGATATCTTTGATCTTCTGGATGAACCATTAATGCTTGGTCAGCAAACATAGTTTCAGGACGTGTTGTTGCAATCTCTAAATGACCACTACCATCAACAAATAGATAGTTGAAATGATAAAGTTTACCTTGAGTTTCTTCATATTCAACTTCGATATTCGAAAGTGCAGTTTTTGCTTGAACATCCCAGTTAATAATACGATAACCACGATAAATCCATCCTTTATTATAAAGGTCAATAAACACTTTATTAACGGCTTGATTTAAACCTTCATCTAATGTGAATCTTTCTCTAGAATAGTCTAAAGAAAGGCCTAAGGCAGCCCATTGTTGTTTAATGAAGTTAGAATACTCTTCCTTCCATTCCCAAGCTTTTACAAGGTAATTTTCGCGTCCTAAATCATATCTTGAAATACCTTGTTTCTTTAATCTTTCATCAATCTTCGCTTGAGTTGCAATACCTGCATGGTCCATACCTGGTAAATACAGCGCATCAAAACCTTGCATACGTTTACGTCTAATTATAATGTCTTGTAAAGTTGTATCCCAAGCATGACCTAAATGCAACTTACCGGTAACATTTGGTGGTGGAATAACAATTGTAAATGGTGTCTTTCTTTGATCTTTTCCAGCTTTAAATAAATCATTATCTAACCAAAATTGATAACGACCTTCTTCAACCAGTTTAAAATCATATTTAGTTGATAGTTCTTTCTTCATCATGGAAGTAATCCTCCTTCGTCATTTTGTAATACCATACTTCACTAATATCAGGATTTTCTAAAAATGTCTTATGTGTTTTATATTGAAATTTAAATCCATTTTTTTCAATAACTCTTTTACTAGCAATATTAAAGTCCGCATGTGAAATCATTAAGTAATCAAACTTTAAAATTGAAAATACATAATCAATAACAATTTTAACCGCTTCAGTCATATAACCTTGATTCCAATATGTATCATCAAGTACAAAACCTAATTCACAACCTTCACCAAATACATGATCATTTTGATAATTATGAAATCCAATGGTTCCTACCATCACATCATGTGGATTAATTGTGATTGCGAATATATTTTGTTCTCGAATAAAAAGGTCTAGTGTGCGTTTAGATTCATCTAAATTTTGATGTGGAAGCCATCCTGCAGATGGACCAACAGTTGGTTTCGATGCATAATAGAAAAATGCAACTAGATCTGAATGTCTAGGTGGACGTAATGTAACTCTTTTGCCAATTAAATCAGGTAACATATTTCACCTCTTAAAGCATAAAAAAATCCTTAGACTAAAACTAGTCTAAGGACGAAATAATCGCGGTACCACCTTAGTTCATAACTTTAAGTTATGCACCTTAATTTATGGATAACGGCACTACCCGGTTTTAACTACTTAACGTTCATTAAAACAGCTCCGTGACGACTTTCACTACTTCAATCCAAGTTTTTCACCAACCAACTTGTCTCTAGAGTTTTGAAATAATTACTCCTTCACTTCAATGCTTTCTTTTATTATACAAAATGTAACTTTAATATGCAATGGTAAAACGTGTTCCTAGATATTTTGAATTCTCAACTTCATCTAAAATCGCATATGCTAAATCTTGAACTGAAATTCTTGATTCAAAGTTATCATCATATAGTAAATAATCCTTACCATATTTGAATTTTCCAGTACGATTTCCATCAATTAATTCAGCTGCAGGAGATATGAATGTTTTTTGAAATGAATTGTCATTTTTGTATTTTTCATATACTGCATCTGGACCTTCTAATGCTTTTAACCAAGGTTTAGGAAAGAAACCTTGACGTACAAGTTCACCGTCATATTGAATCAGAGAGGTTGCACCAATGACAACAATAATTTTCTTTGAAAGTTTTTTTACTACTTCAAAGATTACATCATAGCCATCTAGGTAACGTTCTTTTTGAGCAGCATGATAATACCCAGGATTATATGCTGAGATGACATAATCAGCCGCACTTAAGATTTTTTCAAAATTTTCTTTTTCGAAAATAGTTAATTTATGTTGAAATAAATTTGGTCTTTCTTTGATTGCATTTCTTCTATAAATTGCATCAACTGTATGACCACGTAACAATGCTTCATCAACGATCTTTTCGCCGACAAATCCTGATGCGCCAATAACTGCAATACGCATAATGTCCTCCAATTATTTTTCTAATGTTGAAGCCTTCAAGATATTTTTAATAATTGTAGCTGATTCTTCAAATGCGATTTGTTCTTCAGCATCTAAATCAAATTCAAGTATCTTAATAACACCTTGTCTACCAATGATAGTAGGGGTTGAAATATAAACATCTTCAACATGATATTCACCAGTTAAATAACTAGATGTTGTTAAAATCGAACGTTCATCACGAAGAATTGCTGTACAAATTCTTGCAACAGCAACTGCTACTGCATAGTTTGTATAACCTTTTCTTTGAATGATTTCATACGCTGCATTTTTAACTTCACTAGCAATTCTTTGTTTAAAGCCTTTTTCTTTTATTTTTTGATCTTTGAAGTATTCATCAAAAGTAATACCGCCAATGGTAGTTTTTGAATATACTGCAATTTCACTATCACCATGTTCACCAATAATGTAACCATGAACATTTCTTGCATCAATATCAAAGGCTCTACCAATTGCTGATTTGAAACGAGCTGTATCTAAAACAGTACCCGAACCAATCACGCGTTCTCTTGGGAATCCTGAGATTTTCCAAGTTACATAAGTTAAAATATCAACTGGGTTTGAAACTACAAGCAAAATAGCATTTGGATTGTATTTAACGATTTCAGGAATTAACTTTTCATAGATTGCAATATTTTTATTCACTAAATCTAGTCTAGTTTCTCCAGGTTTTTGTGCAGCTCCTGCTGTAATTACAACAATATCTGATCCTTCAGTATCTTTGATTTCGCCTGAATAAACATCAACCGGAGCAACAAGTGATGTACCTTGGAAAATATCTAAAGCTTCACCTTCTGCTTTTTTATGATCAATGTCATACAACACAATATCACTAGATACTTTATTCAACATTAAAGCAAATGCAGTTGCACTACCTACATTACCTGCACCAATAATAGAAATTTTATTTGTTTTCATATGCTTACCCCTCAATGTATGTATTTGTAACTTCTGTAATTAATTCTTCTAAACCTTTTTTAGTTGAACTTGATGTAAAGATGACTCTTTGTCCATCAAGGAAATTGGATCTAACCAATTTTTCTTGCTTAATTCTAAATGATGACTTAATTTTGTCATACTTAGTAGCAACGATAATAATTTTTACATCTAATACTTGTAATGAATTATAAAGTGCAAGATCATCTTTTGTTGGACCCACATACGAATCCACCAGTAAGAAGATTTTCTTTAAATGACCATTTTTAACAATATAGTCTTTAATCATTCGCAGGAATGATTCCGACTGCGTTTTAGAGCGTCTAGCATAACCGTAACCTGGTGCATCAACTAAATACAAAGATTCATCCAACATAAAAAGATTAAGAGTAATCGTTTTACCTGGTGTTGCTGATACACGAGCTAAAGATTTTCTATTTGTTATCGAATTGATTAATGACGACTTACCAACGTTGCTTCGCCCCAATAATAAAATGTGTGGAAGGTTATCGTTTGGAAGTCCTGTCACATCTACTACTGAAGTTATAAATTCTGCTTTTTTTATCATATTCTCACCAAGTCTATTGTATCACGTAAAAAGAAAGAATGGATGCTTATTAGCAACCATTCTCATAATTTCACTTTAAAGCATTTTTGAATACATCAGAGACTTTTTCAACTGGAATAATTGTTAAAGTTTCTCTAACTTCTTGTGGTATATCTTCAATATCTCTTACGTTTTCTTTTGGAATAAGAATTGTGGATAAGCCACTTCTATGTGCAGCAATAGCTTTTTCTTTTAAGCCACCAATAGGTAGAACATAACCACGTAAAGTGATTTCACCAGTCATACCAACATCTTTTCTAACATATTTATTAGATGCAGCTGACATAATTGCAGTTGCCATGGTTACACCAGCAGATGGACCATCTTTTGGAACCGCTCCTTCTGGTACGTGAATATGGAAGTCATTTGTTTCAAATATTGATGGGTCAACACCGTATTCATTCGCATGTGCTTTAACAAATGATAATGCAGTCATTGCTGATTCTTTCATAACATCACCTAACTTACCGGTTAGAACTAATTGCCCTTTACCTTTATAGTAAGTTACTTCAACTGGTAATGTATCACCACCAAATGCTGTGTAAGCAAGTCCTGTAACAACACCGATTTGTTCTTGTTCATCAATCATGTTGTGGTCAAACTTAGGTTTACCAATATAGTTTTGAATGTTGTCTTTTGAAATGACAATTTTCTCTGCACTACCCATTAATAATTCTTTAATTGCTTTTCTAACTAAAGAACCGATGTAACGGTTAAGTTCACGAACACCAGCTTCTCTTGTATAATGGCGAATAATAAAGTAAATTGTTTCATCATCAATAAAGAATTTTTCTTTATCTAAACCATGTGCTTTAAGTTGCTTTTCAAGTAAGTGCTTTTTAGCAATTTGAACTTTTTCATGTTCAGTATAACTTGATAATTCAACAATTTCCATTCTGTCACGAAGAGGTGCAGGTACATTTTCTAAATAGTTTGCAGTTGTAATGAATAAAACTTGTGATAAATCATAAGGTTCTTCTAAATAATGGTCAGAGAACTTAGAGTTTTGTTCAGGGTCTAGAACTTCTAACATTGCAGAAGCTGGATCCCCTCTATAATCACTTGCCATCTTATCAATTTCATCAAGTAAGAAGACTGGATTTACAGTACCTGCGTCCTTCATACCTTTTAAGATACGACCTGGCATTGCACCTACATAAGTTCTTCTATGTCCTCTAATTTCAGACTCATCTTTAACACCACCAAGTGATTGTTTAACGAACTTACGACCTAATGCTTCAGCAATAGAAATTGCAAGTGATGTTTTACCAACCCCTGGAGGACCTGCAAAACATAGAATAGTCTGTGGATTTCTACCAGTCATAATCTTGACTGCTAGATATTCAATGATACGATCTTTTACTTTTTCTAAACCATAGTGATTCATATCAAGTTTTTCTTGCACTTTTTGAAGTACATTTAAATCTTTACTTGCTTTCTTCCAAGGAAGTGCAACTAAAAAATCTAAATAAGTCTTGATAATTTGGCTTTCTGCCATTGCTGATGGTGTAGATTGATAGCGAGACAATTCTTGTAAAGCTTTTTCTTCAATGTTTTTAGGCATTTTAGCTTTTTTAATTGCCTCTCTTAAAGCATCAATTTCATCTTCTTTTTTAGCCTTATCGCCTAATTCATTTTGAATCGCACGCATCTTTTCACGAAGGTAATATTCTTTTTGATTTTCATCAATAGCTTTTTTAACATCATCGTTAATACGTTGTTCTAAATCAGCAATCATCTTTAATTTAGAAATATCTTCTAAAATTAATTTTAAGCGTTTATTTAAATCTAGTTCAGCAAGGTACTTATACTTTTCAGTATCTTGCGTACGTAGATTAAACGCTAGGATATCCGCTAATTTATCAACTGATAAACCAGATTGAAGTTGTTCATTAGTTTGTTGAGCATTGTTTAATAGTTGATTACCATTTGTTATTGCTTCACTAGCAATCATTTTAATTAAAGTAGCTTCTTCGTCTGGGTTACCAAGAATGGTTTGGACTTCTTCATAATCTGCAACAAAGTATGGATCTGTTAAGAAGTACTCATTCACTCTAATACGCGATACAATATTGAATTTCACTTTATAGTTGTCATTAGGCAATTTAATCTTCATTGCAACCTTAGCAAGTACACCGTATTTTTCGATGTCAGCAGTGGTTGGATTTTCGATTAAAGGGTTCTTTTGAACAAGAATCAGTACGAATGAAGAGAAACTCTTTTCTGCTTCTTCGATAGCTTTAAGGGATACTTTTCGTCCGACTTCAATTCTAAAATCATTGTTTGGAAGTGGTACAATTCCACGAACGATCACAGCAGGTAAACTTGTTTGTAATTCCATAATTTTTCATCCCTTTCTTCTAGTGATATTCTATATTATATATTATAATACAAAATTGTCAATTAGCAATCATATTGCATGAGTGCCAATTTTTTTCTGTGTGAAAATCTCTTAAAATAAAACCCCTATTTTTTTAGGGGTTCCATTGTTATTTTTGAACAGCTGTTTCAACTAAGAAGTTTAGTGCTTTTTCAAATGCAATATCATTAGTTACTAAATCATCTGAGATATATTGTTTAATATTTTCAACTGGCATTTTATATAGTTTTGAAAGTTCTTCGTAACGAGCTACTAATTCATCAGCAGTCGCACCGAAACCTTCTTTCTTAGCTACCGCTTCAATTACAAGTGATTGTAGTACACGACGACGAGCTTGTTCTTGAGCTTGAGCTTCGAAAGCTTCAGCAGTTAAACCTGATAATTGTAAATAAGTGTTTAAATCTAATTGGTATTGTTTAGCTTGATTTTCAACATTCTTCTTGAAGTTTGCAACTTCTTGATCGAACATTTCTTGTGGAACATCAACTGAAGCATTAGCGACAACTTTTTCAACAACTTCTTCAGTAATTTTGTTTTTAGTTTCTAAATCTTTGTTTTTCTTTAAGTCAGCAGCGATTGAAGCTTTTAATTCAGCAACAGATGCTACACCTTCACGATTTAATGAAGCAACAAATGCATCATTTAATTCAGCACCAACAGTAACTTTAATTTCATGTAATTTAACTTTAAATACTGCAGGTTTACCAGCTAAATGTTCTGCACCATATTGTTCTGGGAATGTTACGTTTACGTCACGTTCTTCACCAACATTTAAACCAACCATACCTTCTTCGAAACCAGGAATGAATTGACCTGAACCAATTTCAAGTGAGAAGTTTTCAGCTTTACCATCTTCAAATGGAACACCATCTAAGAATCCTTCGAAATCAAAGATTGCAGTGTCACCCATATCAAGTGAACCTTCTGCTTTAGGTTCTAAATTAGCACCTTGTTTTAATAATGCATTAATTTCTGCATCTACTTCAGCATCAGTTACTTCAGTATTAACTTTAGCAACCTCTAAGCCTTTGTAATCACCTAATGTAACTTCTGGTTTAATTGCTACTTCGAAAGTAATATCAAATTCGCCTTTACCAACTTTTTCCCAATCAAAATCAATATTGTTTGGATCTGATACGATTGTAAATTCTTTGATTGCTAATGCATCATCAAATTTATGTCCAATTGCATGGTTTAATGCATCTGGATAAAGTGCGTTTGCACCAAATTTCTTTTCATAGATTGCTCTTGTTACATGACCTTTTCTGAAACCTTTGATTTCAACATCATCTTTAATGTGATGGAAGGCATGTTCTAAAGCATGTTCAAATTCATGCTCAGTAACGGTAAAAGTGAATTTTACGCGGTTGCTTGATATTTTTTCAAATTTCATAATAATCTCCTTCTGAATAACCTTTTATATTATAACACGACATAATTTAATTTATGTAAATAAACTCATGTTCACAAATTATACCGTAATTATGCCTCGATAAGCGCGATATCTTCACTATCTAATTCAAAATCAAAAATTTCAATATTTTGTTTTTGACGTTCTTTATTATGACTCTTTGGAATCACCAAAACGCCACGTTCAATTTGATAACGAAGTAACACTTGTGCCCAAGTTTTGTTATACTTTAAACCAATCTTTTCTAGTACTTCTTTATTAGGTACTGGATCTAGTGGACCCCATGCTTCTGGAAGAATTCCATGCATTAAGCAGTATTTAATTAAATTATGATTAAACTTTGCTGGGTTCGACTCAATTTGATTTACCATTGGTTTTATTTTGGCATGTTTCATGATGTATTCTAATTGTTCTTCATTAAAATTAGAGACACCGATTGATTTAAATAATCCTTTTTCATAATAGAATTCCAATTGTCGCCAAACTATAAGATTGGTTTCATGGTCACCAGGATGATGAATTAAATATAAATCAATATATGAACCGATACGATCAATTGACTCATCCATGGCTTTAATGATGAGTTCATCAGTTGCTGTTGTTTCTGGTCGCATTGGAATTTTTGATGTAACAAAAATTTCATCTCGGTTTAATCCTGATTCTTTTATTGATTTACCAATGACCGCTTCATTTTTATAAGCAATTGCTGTATCGACTAAACGGTAACCATTTTGATATGCCCAAATTAATTCCTTAGTATCCATATTAATTTCACCTTGGAAAGTATTACCTTCTTTTCCAAAGGTATTTGTACCCATGCCTACTTTAGGAATTTTAATACCGTTTGCTAAAACAAAAAATTCCATTCATTTTACCTCACTCTTGACGGGATTTACGTGAATCATAATATGTAATACAATTGGGAATTTTGATTCGATATGATCGTGCACATCTTCAGATATTTGGTGGGCACTTTTTAGTGATAATAATTCATCAACACCAATTTCAGCATCAACATATAAATAGTTAACGTGCTTTCTCATTTTTAGCATATCAATGGAGATAACACCTTTAACGCCTTGTATTTCATTTTTAATTTCATTATATGTCGCATCGTCTGGTGCTTCATCAACAATAAATGAAATACCTTCTTTAACCAATTTAAAACCTGCAAAAATAATAAATAATGCAATCATGATTGCAACATAGTGCTCAGTTTCAAATCCGAAAACAGTTGCGATAAAGACAGAAATTAAAACCATAAATGAAACGAGTATATCAGTCATATGGTTTACTGTCTCTGCTTTAAGCGCAGGTGTGTTATATTTCTTTAATCCATAAAGGTTTAATAACATCAAAAAAATCTTAACCACTAATGTTACAATAGCTACAAATAAAGCTTCATTTGTTGGCATTTGATGTGTATTTTGAAGTATTTGAATTAAACTATCTAAACCAATGAATACCCCAGTACCAAAGACTAAGATACCTAGGAAAAGATACATAATACCTTCATATTTTTGATGGCCATATGGATGATTTTCATCAGCCTTTTTGCTCGCCACTTTAAGTGTGATAACCATACCGATAGAAATCACAATATCACTTAATGAATTAAAGCCGTCAGAAACCAAAGTAGCTGATTTAAAAATATAACCAGCAATTAGTTTTGT
Source organism: Acholeplasma sp. ORD1043 (assembly GCF_057808485.1). Lineage (NCBI taxonomy): Bacteria > Bacillati > Mycoplasmatota > Mollicutes > Acholeplasmatales > Acholeplasmataceae > Acholeplasma > Acholeplasma sp. ORD1043. Next base: position 13,147 of record NZ_JAQLOJ010000001.1, read on the forward strand.
TGCAGCTAGAATAATGTTTATAACAAGTGATATATAGACAATGCGCAAGACATTTGATTTTAAATGTTTTCTCATGTTGCTTACTTTTTAATTGAGATGACCTTCTCATAAACTTTCTTAAGTTCTAAGCCGACTTTTTCAATTGAACGCTCCTCTACAATTTTGTATCCTTCTTCAATCATCTTACTGTTATCCTGAGAAGTCACAGTCTCAATTAATTGCTTAAATTCACGATTATTGTGTCCTTTTAAGACATGAATCTTATCAAATAACCAGTCATAATAAACCGGAATATCTCTTATGATGATTGGTAGTCGTGATGCGAGTGCTTCTAACACGACAATGCCTTCTGTTTCTTCATAACTTGGGAAAAACATCGCAGAGGCACCTTGAAAGGCACCTTTCATGACATCCCCTTCAACATATCCTGGCATAATCACATTTTTCGGTCTGTTTTTGATCTTTTTACGAATAAAATGAGTCATCATATAACCAGGTAAAGCACCAAACCAAATAAACGTTACATCTGGTAATGTTCTTGCTACTTCAATAAAATCGTGAATACCTTTACGTTCAAATAAAAGTCCCACGCCAATAATAACTTTTTGATCTGGTTTTAAATTAAAGTGCTCTCTAAATGCTTTAACCTTTTTTGGATCTTGTGCATAATCCGCTAAATGAATACCATTTGAAACTGCTACGACTGGTGCTTTAACAACATGCATCGATTCGATTAAAAATTTAGAATATCTCGTTGGAGTGATGATTAAATCTGCATCACGATATATATTTTGTAAATGTTTATAGAAAAATGGTGCAATAAAACGCCACATTGCGAAACTTCTTCTAAAGTCTTGTACTGTTGAATGTCCGTGGACAATTGTTGGGTACTTTTTCTTAAACTTTCTAATGACTTTAGAATGTGCAATGTTGACATGCACCAAATCATACGAGTCATTTGGGTCTGTTGTATACTCGATACCTACTGAGTCAAGTGCCTTTTTTTGATGATAAAAAGCACGGCCGATACCGGAACGTTTTAACATGCTCTGTTTTTGAGAGTAAAGTAAGACCTTCATAGTAACTCCTTTATTTTGTTATTTTTGATAAGTAGTTTCTAGCGTAAATCGCTGCTCCTAGTATACCTGATTTTGCATCTTCATTTGCATAATAGACTTTAAAATTATCTTTAGTTAATTTACTAAATAAATTTTTAGCAATTAATTGTTCTAAATAAGCTTTCGGGAATTGTTCTGACATAATAACTCCACCACCTAAAATAATGGTTGGTATGTCTAAAATTGTAATTTCTGTTGCAATATAAAATGCCAAGATATGTAAATAAGTTTGAATAACTTTTGAATCGAAATGTTCTTTGAGCATTGTTTTAAATTCACTGTTTGGAAAATGCTTTTTATGAATCTCAATTAAATTGAAACCTGAAACCATAGATTCTAAGTCTGGTTGTTTTTGAGCATCAAAGTCAATACCATTAATATACATTGGAACATGACCAATTTCACCGGCTGCACCAAAGTCACCTTGGTATAAGTCTCCTTTAATACGAATAGCATTACCAAATCCAGTTCCAAGATAAAAACCTAAAACTGATTTGTTTGGATCAATTTTAAAGAATTCAGCATCATATAATAATAAGTAATTCACATCATTTCCAATAACAATTGGAATGTTTAGTTCTTCTTCTAAATCTTTTAAATATGAACCTTCAAAACGACGTTCATTTGGTGTATGTAAAACAGTTCTAGTTTCTTGGTCAACTAAACCAGGAAAACCTAAAGAAATGGCTTTAACTTCACCTTTAGATTGAGCTTTTATGACAAAGTTCTTAACGACATCTTTTAGTTTATCTGCATAATCTTTTGATGCATATTTTTCTTCCTGTAAAATATTAAAATTTTGGTCAACTAGACCAATACGAATGTTTGTTCCACCAACATCTACACCAACATAGAAATTACTCATTAAAATCAGCCTCTCTTTCTTACAATATAAACACCAGGTTTATCAACATAATATTTTGAATCTTCTTTTTTGACTCTTTGTGAATTGAAAATTAACTCTCCATCAACTAATAATTCAGTTTTTGTAAAGTCATTTTTAAGGAAATGATTTAGAGTATAACCTTCACCTTTTAATGAATAGAAAACATAATCCTCTAAAATGGAAGCTTCAATTTCATTTTTAGCATATTTATCTAATCTATATAGTTTGTATTTTTTACGTAACTTTAAGATTTTCTTGAATTTAGAAATACTACTATAATCATACCACTCAATTCGATTTATGTCATCTGAACTTTGGTAAGAATTTTCTTCACCAAATTTAGAACGATACATTTCTTGACCAGCATGATAGAAAGGAATCCCTTGAGAGATTGCGATTAAATGATTAACAAAATCTTGATAAATCTTCTTCTTAAGCTCATCTTTGTAGTTGAAAGCTAATGTATCATAAAACGTCATATTATCATGACATTCAACATAGTTTAAACTCTTCTTAGGTGATGAAAACATATGAGGTGAACCTTTTAATGCAAGTAAAACTTGATCTAACTTTTGTTTAGAACCTGTTGCATAACCAAGTTCTGTAGTATGTAAATTACCTTTGAATAAATTTCTATAAAAATCGTTAAAGTGACCAATTTCTGCCATTAAATGTTGATTGTTCATGTTACTTCTTTGCATTTTTGAAACTGCTGAATCCATGTTCCAACCTTCACCATAAAGGATGACTGATGGGTTTATTTTTCTTAATACGGTTGAAATTAAATTCATTGTATCTACATCCATTAGACCCATTAAGTCAAAACGGAATCCATCAACTTTATAGTTTTTAACAAAATGAACGAGTGAATCAACAATGAGTCGTCTTACCATGTAATTTGTAGTTTCAACATCATTTTCTAGATAACATGAATGGGTTGGTTGAAAATGACGATCATGTCGGAAAAAATATCCTGGAACTAATTGATCATATGGGAATAAAGCACGTTCGTAAACATGGTTATAAACTACATCCATTACGACACCTAAACCTAACTTATGTGCTTCATCAACAACTTTTCTAAACTCATTGATTCTCATATATGGATCATTAGGATTTTTTGAGTACCAACCTTCTACTGCAAAATATTGCATTGGATTATAACCCCAATTATAAAGTTTAGATTTTTCGATATCATCAACACCATAAAAATCAAATACTGGTAATAATTGTAAATGTGTAATGCCTAATTTTTTAATATATCCTAATACAGAAGTTCCTAATGATGGAGCGACTTGAGAAAGACCATCAAAAAGACCTTTATCAACAACATCCAGTCTAATTGTCATATCTCTAACGTGACCTTCATAAATAACTGCATCGGTGTATTTTTTTAATGGTACATAATCAAATTCTTGTTTGTTTAATTTATTTTTATCAACAATAATTGAATCTGTTAAGTTTGATGCTACAGTATAAGGGTCTTTAACATCAACAAATTCATCAACTAATCTCACACGGTAAAGATATGCTTTTCCTTCTAAATCGCCTTCTACCTTAGCGTACCAAATTGGTTCTTGATACTTCATCTCATACGAAGTACCATCGACCACTACAAACATTTCTTTAGCTACTGGTGAAAAGACGAAAAACTCAGTAAAAGTTTTTTGATAGTTTACACCTAAAGGACCATCGTATCTGAATTTCTTATCAAATGATTTTAATAATGTAACTAATCCAATTTGTAGTGGAATCTTAACTTCATTAATCCAAATATGGTCAGTTTCATGTAATTTTAAGTTTCTATCAACCTTAAAATATTGACTTGCTCCTTCATTTTTGTACCAATAAAGTTGGTACCCCTCAATGCCAATTGACCAAATATATTCACTTGATTCAATTCTAACTAAATTAAAGTCATCTATAAATGCTTTCATGACAAACTCACTTTCTAAAATCTCTCTAAAAATTTTTATGTATTGTGATAAAATGTATGTGATAGGAGGGGAATAATTTGAAACCTACCATTAAAGATGTCGCTAAGCGTGCGAATGTATCAATATCAACTGTATCGAGAGTCATCAACCGTAAGGGTTATGTTCACGAAGAAACTAAAGTTCTAATTGATAAGACAATTAAAGAATTGGGTTTTGTACCTAATCAGTTAGCAAGAAGTCTTACCAACCGTTCTTCTAAAATTATCGCTGTAATCGTCCCACATATTGGGCCGCATTTCTATGGTGAATTACTAGAATCCATCGAGGCTCAAGCCCAAGCGAATGGATATAAGATTATGTTCTTTAACGTTCAAGATGATCCTGAACGTGAACTTGAATATATCAAATTCTTTGAACAATATAATATTGAAGGTATCATCATCGCTTCCAACTTTCAAAATGCTTCCAAGTTAGATGAAATGAAAGTTCCCATTATCACAATTGACCATATTCTTGATGAAACAATTCCTTCAATCACCGCAGATTCAGTTAAAGCAGGTGAACTTGCTGCTAAACGCTTAATCAAAGGTGGTTCTAAAAACTTAGCAATCTTCCGAGGACCATCATTCTTGATGACTACAATCGAAAGAACTTTAGGTTTTAATAAGGAACTCAAAAAACATGGTTTACATGCAGATGTCTTCGATTTCGACTTAGTTACACCAGATGTGAAACTAATCGAACAAATCTTAAAAGCTAATCCACATATTGATGGTATCTTCGCTTATTCTGATACCTTAGCACTTGTTATTTCTTCAGTGCTACAAAAATTGGGTAAGAAAATTCCAGATGATGTTCAAATTATCGGTTATGACAACACACCATTCTGTTCTTATGTAAATCCACCACTAACAACAATTAGTCAACCAATCAGTTTGCTTGGCAAACAAGCATTCATTAACTTAACACGATTGATACGTGGTGTTGAACTTGATACTTTACATGAAGTGATCGATGTTGAATTAATTGAAAGAAAATCAACCAAATAGGAAACCAGTCGGTTTCCTATTTTTTATATCTTAGAATTAATCCAGTTAGTGAACCAAGTTTTACTTTTATATGATAAGGTTGGCCATTTCTTTCACCTTCGTAGGTTTTAAGTGGTAAGCCATTATATTGATTCGCACCAGCATAAATATCCTTATCCGAATTGAGAATTTCTTCATATTCTCCTGCAAAAGGAACACCAACTTCATACTCATTATAAAAATTAGGTGTCATGTTTAATACCACTACCATGTGTTCTGTGTCACTTGATCTTAAATAAGCGAAAACAGATGTATCTTGATGATCAACAATCAACCATTTAAAACCTTCAGGTCGATGATCATAACGATAAAGTGCATCATGATGACGATAAGTTAAAGCTAAATCTCTAAAATAAACTCTAGCTGAATCATGCATAGGGAATGTTAAAAGATTCCAATCAAGCTCTTTTCTAAAATCCCATTCTGCAACATGTGCAAACTCTTGACCCATGAATAGTAATTTCTTTCCTGGATGAGTCATGTAGAGTGTCATGAGTAAACGCCAATTTCTAAATTTATCTTCATAACTACCTGGCATTCTAGTTAGTAACGTACCTTTCATATGAACAACTTCATCATGTGAAAAAGGCAAAATAAACTGCTCATTGAAAGCATAGACTAAGCCAAAAGTGACGTTATCATGGTGATATTTTCTATGAATAGGGTCTTCTTTAAAATATCTTAATGTATCGTTCATGAATCCCATATTCCATTTATAATTGAAACCTAATCCACCAATATCGGTTGGCCAAGTCACTTTTGGATAATCGGTTGAATCTTCGGCTGCAAAAATTATTCTGTCGTCTTTAGCAAACAAATGATTGGATATTTCTTTTAAAAAGTTAATTGCACCGGTGTTTTCACCTAAATCACGATTTCCTAAGTGATAAATTAAATTAGAAACCGCATCAATTCTAAAGCCATCAACATGGAAGTAATCAACCCAGAAATTTAGTGCAGAAAGCATAAAACTCTTGGTAATACCTTTGTCAAAGTCTAGGTTTGATGTACCCCAAGTGACATTTTCTCTTAATTTCTTATTTTCAAATTCATAAAGGTGAGAACCATCAAATTTATAAAGTCCAAAAGCATCTTTATTGATGTGTCCTAATACCCAGTCGATGATTACACCAATACCTTCCTGGTGACATCTATCAATAAAGTACATTAAGTCTTTTGGTACACCGTATCTTGAAGTTGCAGCAAAGAATCCTGTACCTTGATAACCCCACGAATCATCAAGTGGATGTTCATAAATAGGCATTAATTCTACATGTGTAAAACCATGTTCTTTGACATGTCTAATCAAATCTTCTACAACTTCATTGTATTTTCTAAAATTACCAAAATCACGTTTCCATGAACCTAAATGAACTTCATATATGAGCATTGGTTCTTGATAAACTTTTTTCTTTAATCTAAACCAGTCTTGATCACGCCACTGATAGCCATCAATATCATAAACTTTTGATGCATTACCAGGACGCATTTCAGCAAAGTAGGCGAATGGGTCAGCTTTATATAAAACTTTACCGTTGTGTAAATGGATTTCATATTTATATGTCACCCATTCAAGATTTCTTGGAATAGTAATTGACCAAATACCTTGTGGATGGATTCTAGTTAAAACATGTTTCCAACCTTCATAATTATTATCAGATGAAACTAATCTAACTTCTTTAGCATTTGGAGCATAAACTGTGAATGTTGTTGAAACTATTTGTCCCTCTTCATTTTTATTTAAATGAGCGCCTAAAAAATCATATGCCAAATAGTTTTTACCTAATAGGTATAAATCGACATGTTCGTTTGTGTATCCCACCAAATCACCCCTTTGTGTTTACTTCTATTTTACCAAATTTTTCTAAAGAAAAACTGCCTATAATGGCAGTTTTAATTAGAATTTAATCGATGTTAAGTGCCAAATGTCTTCATTGTATTGTGCAATTGTTCTATCTGAAGTAAAGAACCCTGCATTAGCAATATTCATAATTGACATCTTCCACCAAGTTTTTGAATCTCGGTAGAGTTTATTTGCTTTTTCTTGAGCTTCAACATAGCTTGCAAAGTCAGCAAGTACTAAGAAGTAATCTGAATTTAATAAGTTGTGTAAGATGAAGTCAAAATGTGTTGGATTTGAATTTAATGAACGAATGAATTCAAACACTTCTTTTAATCTTGCATCTTTTTCAAATACTTCTCTAGGTTTATAATTCTTTTCTTTATAAATTGTAGTAACCTCTGCTGCAGATAAACCAAAGATTACTTCATTTTCTGCACCAGCTTGTTCAACAATTTCAACGTTAGCACCATCCATAGTACCAATCGTTACTGCACCATTTAACATGAATTTCATGTTACCAGTACCAGATGCTTCTTTAGAAGCAGTTGAAATTTGTTCTGAAAGATCTGCAGCTGGGAATAAGAATTCACCATAAGTTACATTGTAGTTTTCAACAAACACAACTTTTAATAAGTCTTTAGTTTCTTCATCATTGTTAATTACATGTGAAATTGCATTGATTAATTCAATGATACCTTTTGCCATAATATAAGATGGAGCAGCTTTTGCACCGAAAATGAAATTTTGAGCATGGAAATTTTTCTTGAAAGCTGGATCTTTTTTCAATCTTAGATATAGATAAATAATGTGTAACACATTTAACAACTGACGTTTGTATTCATGTAATCTCTTGATTTGGATATCAAAGATTGCATTTTCATCTAACATAACACCTGTATCTTCATAGATACGTTTAATTAATACACGTTTCTTAGTTAATTTCATATCTTTAATTTGTGCTTGTACTTTCACATCACTAGCATATTTTTCTAAGCCTTTAATTAAAGATAAATCTTTTTGCCATTCTGTTCCCAGTAATGAATCTACGATTGAAGCTAATTCTGGATTGATGTGTAACATCCAACGTCTATGTGTAATACCGTTTGTCTTGTTATTAAATTTGTTTGGATATAATTGATAGAAATCATTCAATTCGATATTCTTTAAGATTTCAGTATGAAGTGCAGCAACACCATTTACTGAGAATGCACCATAGATACAAATGTTTGCCATACGAACATTGTTCACACCAACCAATTGCATACGGTATTGTTTTTCTTCTGAATAACCTTTTTCAGATAATTCAATTTTGAAACGACGATTCATTTCTACAATGATTTCAAAAATTCTTGGTAATAATCTTGTAAAGATTTTGATATTCCATTTTTCTAATGCTTCTGCTAAGATGGTATGGTTTGTATAAGCACAAGACTTAGTTACAATACTCCATGCTTCATCATAGCCTAAACCTTCTTCATCCATTAATACTCTCATTAATTCAGGAATGATTAATGTTGGGTGAGTATCATTGATTTGGAATGTATAGAAATCAGCTAAAGTTCTAATATCGCGACCTAAACGTTTATGTTCATTGATGGCGGATTTAATCCCTGCAGCTGAGAATAAATATTGTTGTTGTAAACGTAAAATCTTTCCTTCTTCAGTAGAATCATCTGGATATAATGAATCTGAAATCTTTCTTACCATTTCAAGATAATTTTGGTCATGATATAGATATTTCTTAGATGGTTCAGTAGACCATAATCTCAAGTGTGTTACTACACCATTTTGAGCTCCGACAACCTTAACATCATAAGGTACTGCACGCACCCAAACCGGATCAATTAATCTAATATTTTGAACGTAACCAAAGTAAGGAATTTCAACTGCTTCATCTTCCTTCTTTTCTTCCCAAATAAATGGTTTTTCTAACCAGTTGTCTGGATATTCAACTTGCTTATCATTTTCAATTTTTTGGATAAAGAAACCATTTTGATATCTTAGTGAGTTACCATATAAAGGTAATGCAAGTGATGCTGCTGAATCTAAGAAACATGCAGCTAATCTACCTAAACCACCATTACCTAAACCAGCATCTGACTCAGCTTGTTCGATTTCATTTAAATCAAAACCCCAGTCATTAAATGCTTCTCTTACAACATTAGCATAACCAGCATTCATTAAGTTTGAAGTGATTAAGCGTCCCATTAAAAATTCCATTGAGAAATAAATTGTCTTTTTCAAATTGTTTTTCTCAACGTAATTTGTAGTTTTTATATAATCTAATTTTAAATGTTCGTCTAGAATTTCAGCTAATGCAGCATATCTTTCATAAAGCGTTGCTTCTTCAACTGTTTTATTGAAAAGGTGAGCTAATGCTAGTACATAAGCACCTTTAAACGTTTCTTTGTTTGCGAAAATATGGTTCATGTTTTAGTTCCTCTCTGTAGTCGCTATCAATACTAGTATTTTAACATGAATACATGTTTCATTTTCTGTGCAACCGTTTACATTATCTTCTCAGGATTAATATTTTAAGGTTATAATCAAATTATAGGTAAAAATTACCACAATTAAGTAAAGAGAGGATTATATGAAACATATTTTAATGAAAAGATTAGATGAAATTGCATTATCTTTATCACGTTATGAGGATGCTGTCGCACTTATTGCATTAGGCTCTGTTGGAATGGATATCGACCGATTAGATCAGTATTCTGATATAGATTTCTTCGTTATTGTGAAAGATGATGTCAGTAAATATTTTATTAATAATTTAGATTGGTTGCGTGAAGCATCGCCGCTTGCGTACTATTTTTATAATACGACTGAGGGATGTAAAATTTTATTTGAAGATGGTGTATATGGAGAATACGCAGTCTTTAGTGAATCAAGACTAAAAGAAATTCCACTGATTGATGCAAGACTTCATTGGGTAAAACCAGGTTATGACTTTGACTTTAAACCTGAATTAAATCCAGTTAAAAAATATCCATCAATAGATTACGCTCTTAATGAAGCGATAACAAACATATATGTTGGATTAAACAGATATTTACGTGGAGAAAAATTAAGTGCTTATACTTTTATTCAAGGTCACGCTTTAAACAACGTCTTAAGTGTATTACCATTAATTGAACCTGAAATGGTAAAGGGAGACTTTTATACTGCTACGCGTCGTTTAGAGAAAAGATTCCCTCAATTCGCTGAAATTATTCAAAAAATCTTAGTTGGTTACGACAAAACACCTGAAGCAGCTATGGTGTTAATGGCATATATAACAACCTATTCAGACATCAACCAAAGAATGGTTAAAGAAATTGAAAAATTATACGAACAAGCAGTTTTAAAATAAAATTCAAAGAAAAGATGAAGCATAGACTTCATCTTTTTTATTTTATATTCTTGAATTAATTACTTTTAACTTATTAAAAATTAAATGTTACAAATCGTTAATCGTTTATGAATATTATTTACTTGAATAGCTTGTTCGACAACAAACTTAGCTAAGTCTGCAACATTAATTTGTGATTTACCCTTTGAATTAAACAGTACATAATCACCACCGACGTTATATTTTTCATGTTTATCAAATGGTAAAATCTCTGCTGCAGGTGAAATAAATGTCCATGGGAAGGACTGATCCTCTTTGATGAGTTCAAATAAGTCATATGCACCTTTAACTTTGTCTTTCCATTCTTGTGGTGTAGTATGGTAAAGTGGTTCACCGTTTTGTTGAAGTAAACTTGATGCACCGCCAATATAAATAACACGAACACCAAGTCGTTTTACGACATTAGTAATATGTTTAGAACCATCAATATATTCTTGATAAAGATTTGGGTTAGTCCAACCCGAGTTGTAACTAGAAATTACCAAATCTGCACGACGAAGTACTTCAACTAGTTTTTCATCATCAAAAACATCACAATGGATACTTTCTAGTTGCGGATGATTATCGAATTTACCTGATCTTGAAATTGCAAGTACATAATGTCCTTTGAACAGTGCTGCTTTCACTAATTCTCTTCCAATAAAACCTGACGCTCCAATAATGGCCAATTTCATAAAATCACCTCTTTCTTAAGTTTATTTTACATGAAACAATAAAAAAAAGCGTGTTGTCACGCTTTTTACTCTAGTAACTTTTTAACTAAAGGAACAACTTTTTTACCAAACAACTCAATACTTAATAACACATCTTCATGCGGCATATAAGCACCAGGCATATGAAGTAAAAATCTATTGATACCTAAATCTTTCATTGTTTTAGCAATCTTTTTACTAACAAATTCAACATCACCTACATATAATGGACCATATTTAATTGAATTTAAATAATGTTCTTTTGTATAGGTACCCCAACCACGTTCAGCACCTAATTTTGAAAAAGCAGCATGATGCGGATAAAAATATCGCTCAATTAAATCTTGCGGGTTTTTATCCGTAATGATTCCATGAGAATGAACACCAATCTCCATTAATTTCGGATCATGACCAGCCTCTAAATAGAAATGTTTGTATAAATCAACTAATGGTTTAAAACGGATCGGTTCACCTCCTATAATAGCAAACACGATAGGTAAACCTAATTTAGCTGCACGAATAACGGATGTTTGTGTACCACCAACTGCAATTGAAACTTTTAACGGATTTTGAGCTGCTCTAGGATAAACTGCGTTTCCATCTAGTTTTTGAGTATGTTTACCGCCGGGCCAATGAACAAATTCATCTTTTCTAACAGCAAGCAACATCTCTAATTTTTCAGTGAATAATGTATTGTAGTCTTCAAGATCATATCCAAAGAGCGGGAATGATTCGATGAATGAACCACGACCAGCCATAATTTCAGCACGACCAGAGGATAGGATATCTAGTGTGGCAAACTCTTGATATACCCTAATTGGATCTTCACTAGAAAGCACCGTTACTGCACTACCTAAATGAATGTTTTTAGTTAATTTAGCAGCAGCTGCCAAAATGGTTTGAGGACTTGAAGCAGCATAATCAATTCGATGATGTTCACCAATCCCATAATAATTAAGACCAACTTTATCAGCCATAACAATCTCATCAATTGCTTGATTGATTCTTTCTTGATGAGAAATCATTCCTGATTTTTCATCGATGCCGGTTTCTAAAAATGTTGTTAATCCAAATGTCATTGGTTTCACTTACTTATTTCTCCTTTTAGTAATTAATTTAGCTTTTGGATGATTGACTAAGTTTTCACCTAACATACCTGGTAAGATTAATCCCGGTTCATAAATACCTTTTTTAAAGTTTTCTAAAAATAGGATTTCTTTTTCATTAAAGTTTAAGAGTTCGACTAAAAAAGGTTGATATTGTGGTGCACTAATTCTAATCACTACATCACTTAATCCTACCTCATCATTTAATGCATAATAGAAAGTTAAAATCTTTCTAATAAACGGTGCTTGTTGAGGTAATATTTTTTTATTATCTATGATAGCTTTTAAAAAAGTTGTATCTTTATTACCTTGGAAAAGTGAAAGAAAATAAATACCGTAATTTTCTAAAGTGGATAAACAGTTTAAGTGTAAATCCTCAAAGACTTCATCTTTTCTTGCAAAATACTCAGGTGCTAAGATATGACGTCGATTTAAATAATCAATCGAGAGTGTAATAGCTTGCTTATTATCTTGATCGATAATATAAAAAGTATCCTTACTACCTGTAATTTGGCTCTTTTTTAAATCCACTGAAAAATTCTTTTTTAATAGAACTTTTGCTATATTTTCATTAATTTGATTTCTTAATTTGTTTACTTCATTGATATCTAAGTCACTATGAAAATCAAAATCTAAATGTGGTTTCACAAGTTCAATATCTTTAATTAGAAATTGTAGTGCTGATTCACCTTTTAATTTTAAATTTCCAAAAACCTCTTCACTATCAAATGCGTACATTATATCGCCAATTCTTTTTAATTTTTCCATGTGTAAAAACCTCTTAACTGCTGTCTTTCTAAATCCATTTTAACATAGATAAAAAAATCCTCCTTAATGGAGGATTATATGATTATTCTTTTTTAGAGTAATCTTGTTTTCGAATAGAACCATCTTTCTTGTGAATTACGATCGATGAATCTTGATTTTCTGCTAATTTTTCAGCGTAAGCAATAGCTTCTTTTTGAGTCTTAAAGTATTTAATCGTTTTTGTAGAGCCTTCTTTACGAACTCTCCACCAACCAGCATTTTCATGCTCATCATCTTTATTTTGAGAAATATGATATTTAGCTACTTTCTTTTTAGCTTCTCCATCAGTTGCTTTTGATGCAGTTGCTTTTTTAGCTTTTGGCTTTTGTTCAGTTGATAAAGATGAATCTGTTTCTTCAATTTCTTCTTCTACAGTTTCATTTTTTTCTTCTTTAACTGGTTCAACCTTAACTTCTTCTTTTGGGGTAGATTTTACTTCATTCTTAGCTGAAGATTGTTTTAATTCAGCTTCAGTTTTAACAGCAGTATGTGTTGTTTTTTTATTTTTTGGAATAAATAATGCAAGTAATATAACAACGATTAAAAAAGCGACTGCTCCAACGATTAGGTATTCATTTAAACCCCATTCACCTTGAAATAAATCATTCATGATAATTCCTCCTTTAATATTCCTAATTCTATTTTACTAGATATTTGAATTTTTGCCTAAATTACGCGAAAAAATCAATGAAATTAGATAATAATAAGTATAAAATGCCACAATGTAATAAAAATGATCCCCAATTTACAACAACAAAATACCAATGTTTGGTTTTATGTCTAGCAAGATACATACCTAAAAGACCACCAATTGAACCTAATATGAAACTAGATAGTAAGAGTGTTTTTTCTTTAATTCTTCGTTGATTTTTAATTGCTTTATTTTTATCAATCACATATAAAAAGTATGTGACCAAAGAAATCATAAACCAAGCAACAACATAAATATAAATATATATAGGATTCATATAATCACCTAAAACATTTCTGAAATGGTCTTAGCTTGCATGTGTAAGATTAAATAATCTGGACCACCTGCTTTAGAGTCGGTTCCACTCATATTAAATCCACCAAATGGTTGATATCCAACAATTGCACCTGTACATTTTCTATTAATATATAAGTTACCTACTTCAAAGAATGTTTTAGCTTTTTCAATATTTTCACGATTATTTGAAATCACCGATCCAGTTAAACCATATTCAGTATTATTAGCAATTTGAAGTGCTTCATCAAATGTTTTAAAGCGAGTTACACCTAATACTGGACCAAAGATTTCTTCTTGCATAATACGTGAAGAAGGATCTAAATCTTTAATGATTGTTGGTTCGACAAAGTAACCAACTTTATCATCTGCTTTACCACCAAATATTAACTTACCTTCTTTTTTACCAATTTCAATATAAGACACAATTTTACTATATGCTTTTTCATCATTAACTGGTCCCACGAATGTGTCTTTCAGTTCTGCTGCACCTACTTTAAAATTAGCTGTTATTTTTACTAATTTTTCTAAGAATGCATCATAAACTTTTTCATGAACGATTGCTCTAGATGCTGCTGAACATTTTTGACCAGCAAATGAAAATGCTGCTTTTGCAACTTCATTAGCTGCAAAATCTAAATCAACATCTTGATCGATAATCATTGCATCCTTACCACCCATTTCACTGATCACACGTTTCAACCATTTTTGACTAGGATAAACAACAGCTGCTTTCTCATAAATTCTTACACCAACTGCCTTAGAACCAGTAAATGATACAAATCTAACCTTAGGATGGGTGACCATATATTCACCAACTTCAAGTCCATCACCAGGAATAAACTGAATGATGCCATCAGGTAATCCTGCTTCTTTTAAGACCTCTAAAGCTTTATACGCAATGACTTGGGTTGTTACAGCTGGTTTTAATAAAACCGTATTACCAGTGACAATTGATGCAGCAGTCATACCTAGTAAAATTGCGAGTGGAAAATTCCAAGGGGTAATTACTGCTGCAACACCTAATGGCATATACTTATATTCGTTTCTTTCAATCTTATCCCTTGATAAAACTTGTTTATCTTTTTCCATAAGATCAATCATACTTCTGCCATAATACTCTAAAAAGTCGATTGCTTCGGCTGTATCAGCATCAGCTTCTGCCCAAGGCTTACCTGCTTCTAATGATAAAAGTGCAGAAAATTCAAATTTTCTACGACGCAAAATAGCAGCTGCTTTAAATAAAATATCTGCACGCATTTTGTAATCTGTTAATTTCCAAGTCTCAAAATGTTTTAATGCACTTTCTATCGCAGCATCAACATCACTTTTACTAGCTTGATGAATGAATCCAATTACTTCTTGAAGTAAAGACGGATTGATACTTTTCAATAATCTACCACTTTCAACTTTTTTACCATCAATGATTAATGGATATTTCTTTCCTAAATAAGATCTAACTGTCTTAAGACCTTTTTCAAAATTAGCTTGATTTTCAGGTAAAGAAAAGTCTACTAATTTTTCTGTTTCATATGGATATATTGCCATAAAGCCTCCTATACAAATGAAAGTTCAACTTCATTTGTTCTTTGTTCAAATCTGTTAATACTTAAATCTTCTAAATTTATGCCTTCAATTGAAGATTCTTGATAAAGTAATAAATCTCTAATTAATACACCCGTTGCTGGAGCAATCATAAATCCTCTACCTGAAAACCCACATGCAACGATAAAGTTTTCTATTTTAGTTTTTGAAATGATTGGATTTCGATCAGGTGACATATCATAACTTCCAGCCCATTGCCGTTGGACTTTCACATCACCTAATGTCGGTAGAAAATTTAAAACCTTAGAAGAAATACTTTCTAAAAACTCAATACTTGAATCTTGACTATGGGTTGAATGATGATTTCCACCTTCACCCATGATTAATGGACCGTGTGGAACTTGTTGAATATAGAAGTTTTTAGAAAAACTCATAATCATTGGTTCAATCATTTTGCTTACTGGCATTGTTGCTAATATTTCATGTTTCTCTGGATATACTGGAATATCTACATTCATAAGCACACCTAATTCTTTTGTAAAACTTCCAGCTGTTCCAATCAAATAATCAACTTCATATGTAGCTTTTGAAGTAATTACTTTTGATACTTTGTTTGTTTGAATTTTAACATCTTCTAATTCCTCATAAAAATGGAATTTAACTCCATTTTCCTTGCAAGCTAAGAATAAAGCTTCACTTACTTTAAAAGGGTTTAAATGACCATCTTTATGACAAAAAGCTGCACTGTAAAACTTTGTTTCATCAATGATTGGAACTAACTTTTTAACCTCATCTTTAGTTAATAATTTTGAAGGAATTTCTAAACTGTTTTGTAGTTTGATGTTTTTGATAAATTGTTGATGCTCTTCTTCATGATTAGAAAGTAATAAATAACCTTTTTGTTTAAATTCTATACTATCTTTATACTTCAAATGTTCTTCACCATTTTCAAAGAATTCCACTGAATACTTTGATAACAAACAGTTTAATTTACTACTCCATTGCATACGGATACCCGCACCATTTCTACCTGTTGCACCATTTAGAAAATAGCCTTTATCAATCACAGTAATATCTAAATCTTTTTCTTTAGAAAGATTAAATGCAGCAAATAATCCACTGATACCAGCACCAATAATCATTACCTTTTTCATTTTTTATGCTCCATCAATGCTTTAAGTGGTATATTTGCTAGATTTGGTCTAATATGCATTAATTCAATATCTGATTTTTTTATGTGATTAAATTTTGAGATTTCATCAACGACAATATGGATACAATCTCTTCCTTGACAAGGTCCCATACCTACTCTTGTTAGTCTTTTAATATCTTCAACTGTGGTAAATCCCATTTCAAGACATTTATGAATGTCAGCCATTGTCACTTCTTCGTATGGGCAAATGATGATTTTATTTTTTTCCATGCATTTCACCTAAATAATTAAAAATAGCTTTTACTGCACTACTTCCATCAAATACATTTTCTTCAGCGTTTTTAAATGATTTCACATTGCCTGCAACAAATACACCTTTTATCGATGTCATATAATCAACTGATTTAGGAAACCATGACTGCTCTTCTTGATCAAAAACCATTTCACAGTTTAGCATTCTTAATATTTCATTATGTGGTAGATTACCATCAGATACAATTAAAAAATCTGATTGGAAATTACCTTTTTTAGTAGTTATACCTTGATATACTTCATCACCATATGCTTCGATTAAATCTGTTTTATCGATGATTTTAACAATGTTAATATCACTATTTTCTAATGTTTCAATAAGCAATTCATGAATTTCATCACCAACAATAATAATATTATTGCCCGGTTTTACTTGATGTAATTTAATCATTTCAAGTAAGGTCAAATACCCATAGATATTCGGCAGATCATTATTTGGAAACGAAATTCTCTTTTGATAACTTCCAGTTGAAACTAAAATCGATTTTGTTTGAACTTTTACAAAGTCATTCCCATCAGAAATACTTAATACTAAATCATCGTAAACACCAACCACACTATGGTTTAGCAATAAATCTACATAATTGTTATTTATTTTTCTAACAAACGACTGAACATAGCCTTCATTAAAAAATCTGGTATGACCACCTAATGTGAATCCTTGTTCAACAAGTAGTGTTTTCATCTTTAAATTACTCGCCTCAACTGCTGCTGAAAGTCCAGTAACACCGCCACCAATAATGACTAAATCATAATGTAACATGCTTTGGTCCTCTGTTTCTTTCAATTTTCATATCTTGTTTCAATAAAGTCTTACATGTTTGTACATTATTTACACCATTTACCGTCATTAAACATGAGCCTGTACAAAAATCTGTTGAACAAGTATAGCCTTGTGGTCGATTTGTTTTTCTAGAGTATGAAAAGACAAAAATACCATTTGCTAGAAGTGCGCTTGCAATGGTATCTGTTTTTATACCACTTAAATTCTTACCTTCGAATGTAAAGTTAATTTGTTTTTGTGGGAATACAAAAATTCCTTGTCGTTTTATCCTCATCAGTTTCCCCTAAAATAGTACTCTTATTTTATCATAAGAGTTTAAGCTTCACGCCAGAATTTTTTATATCCTGTTTTATCCTTGATGTTATACTTGATGATTCTTTCAATTAAAGGATAATGAATAGAATCTCTAAAATTTATCTTAAATAAGTGTCTTGTATCTTCATATCCCGCTAATTTAATTTCATCTCTAAAGTAATCCATTGCTTTAATTTCTGGTGCAATTGACATATGATTTTTCAATACACTTACAGCTAAAATAAAGGTATCTTGATAGACAAACATTGGTTGATTCCAACGAATCTCTAATTTCAATTCTGGAAAATCGGTTTTAATGCGCTCAATTAATCCAACAAAGATTAGTTTTTTACTTTCATCTTTTATTAAACTAACATAATGATTAAAGTTTTCAATATATCCCATAGGAAACCTCCCTCAATTTACTTAATCTTATCATGATAAAAACTACATTAATAAAAGAACGCTTAAAAAAAGAGAGTATTATACTCTCTCATTTACTATTTATCTAAAGTTTTTAATAAATCTCTTATATGTTTAATCTCTTGATTTGGATTTGGATACCAATTGGATTCAAATACTCGATATACTTCCCAATGTCTTGATTTTAAGAATTTATCTTGGTGAATTAAATCGCGTCTGGCATTTAGATTTTCCATATTTAAATCACAAATAATACCAAGGATATAATTATTTGTTTTCTTAGATTTAACACCTAAATTAATCTTGTTTTTGCCAATGCCAATTTGTTCATCAACTTCATAACCAAGTTTCTCTAGACGTTGTTTTATATCTTTAGCCATGATATTAGTTAATGCATCTTTAGTTTTAACCTCAGTTTGATAAAGTTGATTTAAAACTTCTTTTGTCATTTCATCATTTTTAGTTGAGACAAAGTAACAATAACGCATAAAATCTTTTAATAATTTAGGTCCAGTCGATGAAAGATCATCAACCTTAAATTCTTCTGGATATAAACTTGAAACAAAATATATCTTCTTTTTAGCTCTTGTAATAGCTACATTTAATCTATTTTGACCACCTTCATGGTTTAACCATCCAAATCTTCTCATGAGTCTTCCATCCTTACCTTTGGCATAACCCATTGAGAAGATAATGATATCTCTTTCATCACCTTGAACGTTTTCAATGTTTTTAACAAATAAACTTGTATCTTCGTTATTATCTTTTCTAAACATTTCTTGTTCAAATTGTTTTTGATATGTACCTTTTTTAAAGAGTTCTTGGTCAATTAAGTTTTCAATTGCATCTCTTTGACTTGAATTAAATGTAATGATGCCAATTGATTCATTGTGTTTTCTTTCTCTAAAGATTTTTTTAATGATATCAACAACTTCTTTTGCTTCATTGATATTTTTTCTTGCATCAAAAGTAGCATTCTTAACGTAGACATATTCAATTGGTGTAGTCATTGGTTTTTCTTGATTTGGTGAAACAATTAATTTTGCATCATAAAATGCATGATTTGAAAATGAAATCAATTCTTCATACTGACTTCGATAGTGATAATTAAGAAGTGCCTCTTTAAATCTATAACGTGCTAAGTCAAGTAAACTCTTGGCATCAATTGTCACATCTTTTAAGACTTCATCTTCAAATAATTCATCTTCATCCTCAACTCTACCAAAACCTAGGGATGATGGACGAAGTTGTTTAGGATCCCCCGCAATAACAACTTTCTTTGCACGATATATCGCAGGTATACCTTTTTCAACATACATTTGACTTGCTTCATCAAAGATGACTAAATCAAACATGCCATGTTGTAGTGGTAAAATACCAGATACCACTTCAGGTGTTGCCATCCAAAGTCTGATATGATTCATCACTTCTAGTAAATAAGTATCAATAAATGTTTTAATACTTGGTTTAGATGTTGATTCTAAGATGCGCTTAATATCCATAATTCGTCTTGTATTTGATAGACTTAAAGCTTGCTTATATAATTCCATTTCAAAGCTTTCAATGGATAATTGCATCTTTTCTTGCATCAATATTTCAAGTTGAATTTGTTTTTCTTTATACTCATTAATGATGTATAAATGTTTTTGATTTTTTGCAATAAATTCTTCTAAGAATCCTGAATAAAATGCGTCAATGAAATAAGTTCTAAATTTATAGAGTTCATCAATGTTCTCAAATAAAGGTTCTGTATTAAGCATCTTTAAATATGTTTTTGCATGATCATTTAATGCACTGAATTGATACAAATACTTATCTAAATTATTTAGATTTTCAAGTATATATAAATGCAATTTATCATCTTTAACAAGGGTCTTTAGATACGCTTTATCAAGCGCTTTTCTTTTAGTCATAAAGGATAATTTCATACTGTTATTTTTTATGAATTTTTTAGTTAAAGCACGTCGCTTAAAAAATCCTTTATGGCGGATTGAATCTTTATATCCTAAATAACTCTCATGAAATTCTTTGAACTCTAATTTAGAACTACGGGATACTTTTGAATCAAGTTTTAATATCCAAGGATATTTAATATAAATACTTGAAATTTCTAAAAATCTTTTTAAATGTTCATTTGTATCAAATGTGGTTTCTAACGCTTTAATGAGTTCAAAGTTAGGTTTATTAAAATATTTATTAAATACTTGATGAATGAGTTTAGGTGTTAATTTTTCATGTACATCTTTATCTTTAATGTAATGTTCAAAAATTGTATTGAAAGGTATGCCATCGATGGTTTGTTCATAGAGTAATTTTAAAGATTGATCCATGTCTAACATTAAAGATTTAATTTTTTGGTCAATTGCATAAACATCATTATTTAATGTTCTAACAGGTGGTTCTGGTTCTAAAAATTTCTTTAATTTCTCATAGAAGTCTTGTTTATTTTCGGCATCATCAACAAACATTGCATATTTAGATGCCTTCTTTAATCTAGAATAAATAACATCTAAAGCTACTTTCTTTTCAGAAACGACTAAGACATTTTCACCTTTTAAAATAGATGATGCAATAAGTGATGTAATCGTTTGACTCTTACCAGTACCTGGAGGTCCCCAGATAACAATCTTCTTCTCTTTATTTAATAATTCAATAACTTTTTCTTGGGAGAAATTTAAATCATTAATATATGTAATCTTTGATTCATCAATAGGATCTTTAGATATTTGTAAAGATAAATTCTTTTCAGCTAAAAATAAAGCTTGTTCATCTACTAAACCTTCTAAAAGATCATTATATTTATTAGATGATAATATTTGTTCCATATCTTTTTGTATACTTGATGAATATAATTTAAATCGTGATAAGGTCACATATGGTTTTAATTCAAAATTCTTCTTATATGCAGTTTTAGTAAATTCATCTTTAAGTTCATTTTTAAATGGAATAAAGTCAAAAGTATTTGGTATATCAATTGATATGCCATATTTTTGATAATATGGAATAACCACTTCTTTTAAAGTTTTTTCATTAAATGATTCAATTTGAGGCATTTCTAAATCAATTTTAGAACGCTCCATTTTAGATGTTAATAAGACTAAATCACGGTTAAAGATAATATCGCGATCAGTATCTTTTTTAATTGTAAAGGTTTTTAATGTTCTTTCTAATTTAACTGGGAAGTATAAAAGTGGAGCTTTAATTGGAAAATTTTCCTTCTTAAAGATACCTTCAATATAAGGATATGTAATATATAAGTTATATGAACCAGACTCTCTAAATGTTTTATTGACTTCACGGTAAAGTTTAGTCATATGTGTATCTAAATTATCTTTAACTTGAAGTTTTAAATTTTTCACTCTAGAATTTGTTAAAAATTCATTGATTTCACTTGAATTTTCAATATTTGTCAGATCAAAAGAATGAATTTGTTCAATACGTCCTAAATATAGATTTGAATTTGATTTTGAAATATCAGCTAAACGGTCTTTATAATGATGTAGGACTTTTAATGCTTCTTTTGAAACTTTAACTGATTTAGAGGTTTTATTCGTAAACCTTTTAATGACTTCTAAAAATCTTGCAGCATAAAATGTTATAAAATCCTCGTCAAGTCCTGCAATAGCTTTAAAATCAGTGATTTTAACAGGTTTTTTGTCTGCCATATCTTTTAAAGCACTATCTGTACAGATTTCTACTTTAATACCTGTAACTGCTTCTTTTTCTAAACGTATTTCATCACGTAAAGCATCAAGTGCATCTAATAAATCATTTTTCTTAAGTGCCATAATAACCACCTCTAACTATATCTTAACATTATATAGAGTTTAATAATAGTTAATTTATTTAACAAATATAAAAATAAAAAAATCACTTTAATAAGTGATTTTTAAAAAATATGCTTGAAACTTATTAATCAATTTTCTCTTCTTGAATTGATATCTTTACGAATTTTTATGATAAATAGAATAAAGAATAAAATTATTGAAGAAAATAGAATTAAGTCTAAAACAATATCATGGTAATTTGCTAACATAGCCGAAAACATTCCGAATGAACATAATAAAATAGAAAGTATAAACATACCATAACTAAATATAGGTTTTCTTGTATACATACTGAGAATAAAACCCACGGATAAAATCAAACTAATGATATTGTTACAGATATAGAAGTTTTTATTTCGTTGGGAAATCCAAGGTGTATATAAAACTTAGCATAAATTATATCCCTTTTAATTATGTTTTCATGATATATAGATTCAGATAAATTAATTTTTATGTCATACACTATAAAAAAACTGGAAAACTCCAGTTTTAATTTTTTAATTCTAATAATGTAACAGACTCAACTAGTGGTGTATATGGAAACATATCAAGTGGAATAATTTCTTTTACCTCATAGTATTTCATTAAATCATTTAAATCTTTTGCAAGTGTTGATGGATTACATGATCCATAAACAATTTTCTTTGGTTTAAACTTAAGTACTTGTTTGATCGTATCATATCCTAAACCAGTTCTTGGAGGGTCAAAGAACATACAATCAATCTTATCAACCTCTAACTTCTTTAATGCTTTTGTAAAGTCTGATTGAATCACTGTAACATTTTTAATGTTATTTCTTTTTAATGAAAGATTAGCACTTTGAACGGATTTCGAATCTACTTCAATCGCATAAACATGTTTAACATGTTTTGCAACATAATGAGAAATTGGACCAGAACCCGCATAAGCATCCATGACAACATCATCATTAGAAAGTTTAGCAAGTTCTACCATCTTATTATAGAAAATATCTGCCATGTAAGTGTTTAATTGGAAGAATGACTCGGGATACAATGAAAAGATTTGTCCATTAATTCTTTCATTAATTGTTGCTTTACCATAGATTTTTTCAAAATTAGTTGAGAAGAATACTTGTTCTTTATAATCGGTTGTATAGAATGCAAATACTGATACAATTTCTGGGAACATTTCAACTAATTTTTCAGCAACTAGATTAATATCTTTGAACTTTTGAATAAGAAGGAATGAAACTTGA
Organism: Acholeplasma sp. ORD1043; assembly: GCF_057808485.1. Lineage (NCBI taxonomy): Bacteria > Bacillati > Mycoplasmatota > Mollicutes > Acholeplasmatales > Acholeplasmataceae > Acholeplasma > Acholeplasma sp. ORD1043. The sequence continues at coordinate 36,557 of NZ_JAQLOJ010000001.1, forward strand.
GTTTCTCCTGTACTATAACTTCTTCTGATAACAACTGATTTTAAATAACCTGATTTATCTTTATGAATATATGCATTAAATTTAAATTCATCAAGTAATGTTTCTAATCCTTGAATGATTTCGTTAACTCTTGGATGTTGAACAGGTGTATCATTAACCGGAATAAATTCATTACCACCTTTAGCATATAAACCAAATCTGTTTTTACCATTAATTTTTCTGACTGGTAATGAGACTTTGTTTCTATATCCAAGTGGTTCAGGCATACCAATAGTTGGTTTAATTTTTGCATAAGAAATTCTATCTTTTACATAATGATGAATTGAGTTTATTAATATATCTCTTTTCATTTCTAATGCTTTTTCATATTTAACATGTTGCATACTATATGCACCACATTTATCATATTCTGGATAAAGAACTTCTAATCTGTCTGGACTCTTTTCTTTGATTCTTTCAATTTCACCAACAATTCTTGTAGGATAAATTTCTGTAATTTTTAAATCTATTAATTCACCAGGTAAAGCATTTTCAACAAAACAAGCTAGTTTATGATAATAGCCAATGCCCTCTCCGTTAATACCAATTTTTTTAATTGGGACTTCAATAATGTCACCAACGTTTAATTTTTCATTAATCATACTTTTAGTTCCTATTTACTATTCTTTTTTGTTTGATAGAATGGATTTTTCTTTTTTTGATACTCGATAAAAGTTTTATCTTCTTTTTTCTTTTTATTTTTACTTGGTTTAGACTTATCTTTTTTATAATCCTTAAATTTTAAGTAATCTGGCATTTTTTTATTCTTAGATGTTTTATTTGATTTTGATTTATTTGCTAATTGCTTTGTTTTTGGTTCGTTTGAAAATACAATATTAACTTCATTCTTTTCTTTAGACTCAATCGAATTTGTCTTTTCAGGGAGAGAATTAAATAGATGATCCTCTACTTTAATTTTACTCTTAATATGCTTTTCAATATCTGATAAAAGTGATTTTTCTGCAGGATCGCAAAAACTTATTGCATTTCCAGTTAAACCAGCACGGCCGGTTCTTCCAATACGATGAATATATGTTTCTGCCATTTGAGGTAAATCATAATTAATTACATAATCAAGTTTATCAATATCTAAACCACGCGCTGCAATGTCTGTTGCAACAAGGATTTTAGTGATACCCTTTTTAAAGTTTAATAACGCTTTTTCTCGATGTGATTGTGATTTACTTCCATGAATTGGTTCAGCTACTTGTTTTGCAATGATAAGTTCTTTGACAAGTTTGTTCGCGTTGTGTTTAGTTCTTGTAAAAACTAAAACAGATTTCATGTGTTTCTCTTCAATTAGATGGAGTAAGAGATTTGCTTTTTGCTTTTTTGGAACATGATAAACACTTTGTGAGATTGTATCAAGTGTTTGAGTTACAGGTGCAACTGCAATTCTCACTGGGTTATTTAAAATTTCATTAGCCAGTGACTCGATAGCTTTTGGCATCGTTGCAGAAAAAAGCATGGTTTGTCTTTCTTTAGGCACTTTCGCAATAATCTTTAAAACATCTTTAATAAATCCCATATCAAGCATTTGATCAGCTTCATCTAAGACTAAGTATTCAACATTTTTCAAATTTATAATGCCTTGATTCATTAAATCTTGTAAGCGACCAGGTGTTGCAATCACAACATCAACACCTTTTTTGATAGCTTCTTCTTGACGTTTTTGAGAAACACCACCATAAATGGTTGTATTTGTAATGTTTAAAAATTTAGAGTAGATTGTAAAATTCTCTGATATTTGAGTAGCCAATTCTCTTGTTGGTGTTAAAATCAGAGCTTTTAAAAGTCTTTCACCTCTATGTTCTTTTGTTGAAAAAATATTTTGTAAAATTGGAATTGCAAAAGCAGCTGTTTTACCTGTACCTGTTTGTGCACTTCCGAGTAAATCTCTCTTTTCTAAGAGTAAAGGTATTGCCTCAGTTTGTATTTGAGTTGGCTCAGTATATCCAGTTTGCAATAATGCTCTTTCAATGCTTTCGATAATGTTTAAATCTTTAAATGTCATTTATTTCTCATTCTTTCATTTTTTAGTTTGATTTGAATCAAACACTAAAATAGAAATGTTCATTCAATAACCTTAATGAGTATATCACAAATTCATTAATTATTAATCGTTATGTATTGGATAACTTAATGATTTGTTATTATTTATTAAATATGTATCAAATCCTATGATTGGTATAGAAAAAGGGTATCAAAAATACCCTTTTTTCTATACTCATATGTTGTAAGGCTCATGAGTCTAATATTTTATTTTTCGATATAGTACGCTATATTCTGAATTTCATTTGAAGGTTGAAAAGGAATAATATTACCTTCAACTTTTTGGTTATTAACAAAAAGCCCTTTATGAACAGTCGAATGACTAATATGAATCTTATAAGTCACATCACGGAATTTTCTTGTCACTTCGTATGAACCAAAATCACTTGGTATCACTGGTGCCACTTTTAAACCATCATAATCTGCATGTATTCCTAAGATATACTGAGAAATTGCAACAAAGTTCCAAGCTGCAGTACCAGTTAACCAAGAATTCTTTGCTTCACCATGACGCTTCGCTTCTTTACCTGCAATCATTTGTGAGTATACATATGGTTCAGTTCTATGAATTTCAGAAATATCTTCTAAATATGCTGGAGCTATCTTCTTATAAACTCTAAGTGCTTCTTCACCATCTCCAATAACAGCATTTGCACATGCAATCCATGGGTTGTTATGACAAAAAATACCACCATTTTCTTTGTATCCTTGAGGATAAGAAGAAATCTCTCCTAATTCAACATGATATTTACTATATGCAGGATAATTTAATACCATTCCATATGGTGTATCTAAATACTTCTTAGCACTCTCTAAAGCTTTCTTAGCTTTACCAGACTTAATACCTATCCCTGCCATAACTGCAATACCTTGTGGCTCAATGAAAATCTTACCTTCATCGTTTTCTACTGAACCAACCTTTTGTCCAAAAGCATCATAAGCACGTAAGAACCATTCGCTATCATAACCTTTGGTTTCCATAACTTCAGTCATCTTTTCAATTCTGGATATCACATCAGCTCTAAGCTCTAAATCACCAATTTTTTCAAGTAATCTTGAATATTCCTTTCCAGTAAGTACTAAAAGTCCACCGATAAAGACTGATTCAGCAACCTTACCATCACCTTTGTTTTCAACAGTTTGGAAAGATTCACCTGGTTCTTCTGAAAAACAGTTTAAGTTCAAACAATCATTCCAGTCTGCTCTACCAATTAATGGTAAACCATTTGGTCCTAAGTTTTTAGCAACTTTATAAAATGCTTTTTCTAAATGTTCTTTATGTGTTCCAAGATAATTAGGATTTGATTCATAAGTAATCACTTCATCTAAAATTGAGTAATCACCAGTTTCCTTGATATATGCACAAGTAGATAAGATCAACCAATTTGGATCATCGTTGAAGCCTCCACCAATATCCGCATTCCCTTTTTTTGTTAGGGGTGAATATTGGTGATAAGCGCCACCGTTTAGGAGAAGAGTAGATGAAAGGTCTAGTATTCTTTGTCGAGTTTTTTTATGGTCTAGATGAACAAATCCTAATAAGTCTTGATTTGAATCTCTAAACCCCATACCACGACCAATGCCTGATTCAAAATATGAGGCACTACGTGATAAATTGAAACATGTCATAATTTGATACTGATTCCAAATATTAACCATTCGATTAAGTTTTTCATCAATTGTATTTACTTGATATTTAGATAAAGTTTCATCCCAAAATGCTTTTAAATCATCAAAAGCTTTTAATACTTGGTCTTTTGTTTTAAATTTATCGATCATTTCATAAGCTTTTGTCTTATTAATTACAGTTTTTTTAACAAATTTATCATCTTTTTGATTTTCAACATAACCTAATATAAAAATTAACGTTTTTGACTCATTTGGTTTAAGTTCTACTTTTAGATGGTGTGATCCAATCGGAGCCCAACCATCAGCGACACTATTTAATGATTCACCATTTAGAACAACTTTTGGATTTTTGACACTATTATATAAACCGATGAACGTTTCTCTATCCGTATCAAAACCTGCTAATTTTTGATTCACATGAAAGAATGCAAAATGATTTCTTCTTTCGCGGTACTCAGTTTTATGATAAATTGTACTTCCTTCTATTTCTACTTCTCCAATTGAAAAATTTCTTTGGAAGTTAGAAGCATCATCAGAAGCATCCCATAATGCCCATTCGATATATGAAAAGACAGAAAAACTCTTTATTTGATTTCCTTCATTGGTTAGGGTTATCGTATGAATTTCACCATTATAGTTTTTAGGAACAAAACTTAATTGTTCTGCTCTTAATTCATTTTTTAATCCAGTTATTTTAGAATAACCTAAACCGTGTCTAGCTTCATAAAAATCTAATTTTGTTTCGATAGGTCTTTCACCAATATTCCAAATTGTATCATTTTCTTTGATATAGAAAAATCTACCTTCACTATCAATTGGAACATTATTATATCTAAATCTAGTGATTCTTCTTTGTCTTGCATCTTTATAAAAACTATATCCACCTGAAGTATTCGAAAACAATACAAAATAATTATCACTACCTAAATAGTTAATCCAAGGATATGGTGTATATGGTGTTTGAATGACATATTCTCTATTTAAATCATCAAAATGACCAAATTTCATAGTATTCTTCTTCTTTCTTTAAAATTAACCTTTGATACTACCTAAAGTTACACCTTTAATAATGTGTTTACTAAAGATAAAGTAGACAACAACAAGCGGAATAACAGCACATACAATAACCATATAAACTAATCCTAAATCAAAGGTTGCTGGATTGGATAGTTGTCGTAATTCTGAAATAATCAGTGGAACAGTTCTCTTATTTGGTGATTTAATAATCATCGCTGGGAAGAAGAAAGAATTCCAGGATCCAACAAACGAGAAAATAAACTGAACAGCTAGTGCTGGTTTAATCATTGGTAAAACAATTTGATGGAATGTTCTAATTTCGCCAGAACCATCAACACGTGCAGATTCAACAATTTCAAAAGGTAATACAGATTCCATATACTGTTTCATAAAGAAAAATGTTGCAGGTGATGAAATAGCTGGAACAATTAAAACAAAGTAATTATCAGTAAGTCTAAATTGATAAAGAATTGATAATAATCCAATGGTTGCAACTTGAGATGGAATGATCATAACTATTAAGATAAATACATATGCTATTTTTCTTAATTTGAAATGATACATATGAATTCCATAGGCTGTCAAAGCTGAAAAATAGGTAGATAATAGTGCACTTAGTGAAGCAATGAAAAATGAATTCCAAAGTGCTTCAACTAAGCGAATGTTTGTATTATTAATCATCGTATTAAAGTTAGTAAATAAGAAAGTTCCAGGTAGTGCACTAAATGATTGTTGAATCTGAGAACTCGGTCTTGTCGCATTAATAATTAATACATACATCCAAAATAGAAATAAGAAACTTAGAAGTATTAAGAATGTATAAACTACTATACGTTGTAAGACAATGTTAAATTGATACCAAAATGAATTAGGTTTAGGTTTAATTTGTGGTTGTAATTGAGCTTCCATACTAGTTACCTACCTTATCAAGACTGACCAGATCGTTTTTGATTAATGATCTAAAGACTAATAATGATGCTGCACCACCAATTATGAATAATAACACTGATATTGCACCACTCATACCATAATTAGATGAATTTTGAAGATATTGTTGTAACCTCATCATAATTGTTAAATTACTATTATCAGGTGACCCTGTCTGATTTGTAAGAATTGCTGGAACATCATACATTTGCAATCCACCTAACATTGAAGTAATCAGAACAAAAATAAAGATTGGTTTTAACAGTGGCATTGTAACTTTAAAGAAAATCTGACTACGTGATGCACCATCAACTTCTGCTGCTTCCATCAAAGTAGGATCAATCCCCATAATACCTGCCATTAATAAAATTGTTGTATTACCAGTCCACATAACAAAATTCATAAAGCCAATGACAGCTCTAGTTCCCCAAACAGTATCAAAGATATCAAAATTTTCAGCAACAATACCTGCATCAAATAATGCTTTTACAATTGGACCATTTTGTCCAAACAACATAAAGAAAATCATTGAGAATGCTGATGCCATCACTAGATTTGGCATATAAATAACTGATTTGAAGAATCCTAAACCCTTAAGTTTTAATCTAGAATCTGTAAACCATACAGCTAGTAATAAAGAAATAACAATTTGTGGAACAAAACCCATGCCCCACATAATAAAGGTATTTCCTAATATTTGCCAAAATGGTCCAGCTAGGAGTTCTGTATAATTAGCAAAGCCAATGAAATTTGGCCCAACTGGGAAGAGCCCCATTGAGAAATAATATTCAAAAAAACTATAATATATCGTCATTGCCAGTGGAATTACACTGAAAATACCATAAATCACAAAGAATGGTGCAATGAAGATATACCCCCACTTACTGTACATGTTGTTATTAAACTTCTTTTTCTTTTTAACTTCCATATGGTTACCTGATCCTTTAAAATTGGAAAGAGAGGTTCATGACTGAACCTCTCTTCAAACTTAACTTTTAATTAAGAGGTTTTTTCTTTTAATTCTGGGTGTTTAACCTTGAGGTTAGTGTAGAAATTTTCCCAAGCTTTATCTAATGTTACAGTACCTACAAAGTAGTCCTTCATTGCAGCTTGCAATGTTTCTGTAATACCTTGATCATAAGGTGAAATTGCATCTAATGAGATTGCATTAGCAGATTCAACGAATAATTTAATATGGTTTTGACCACCTAAGAATGCTGAACCGAATTCTGGGTCATTTGCAAGTTCTAACATTGCAGCTTTATGGTTAGTATAGTCTTGAGTATCTACAGTGATTTTCTTCATAATCGTTTTATCTGTAGTTAACTTTAACATAACATCTTTAACTAATGAACGGTTATCAGAATATTTAGCACCAACGATCCATGTACCACCCCAATACCAGCTTTGTGGACCCTTAGCAACTCTCCACTCACCATATAAACCATTACCAACTTCAGCTGGTTGATCTGGATTAGCTAATGAATTACCTAATAATGTGAAGTTAATACCCCAAGTAGAATAGAAGAATCCAAATGTTTTACCTGAAGGACCTTGTTCAGATTGCCATACGCTATCCCATAAAGATGCACCTTTGTTATAACCTTTGGTTGTATACTCTTTGGTTTGTTCAATCCAACGTGTGATATTTTGGTCAACTTCAATTTCGTTATTAGCATTTACCCAAGGTTTAGACATGTTATTAGAGAATACTCTATAAGCATCATCGTAACCAGCTAGCATGTTATAACCAGCAGCTTTCATATCTTCAGCAGTTTCGTCAAACTTATCCCAATTTGCGATTTCTTTTTGGACTTCAGTTGGATCATCAGTTCCAAATACTTCTCTTGCAATATCCGCACGGTATGCAAATAAACCAGGTGTTGCTTGCCATGATGTACCTTTTAACTTACCATCACTCGAAGTAACGATTTCTTGAGTATATTTATATTGATTAGACAGTTGTGCATCAGTGATACCTAAATCAGCTTTAATATCTAATGAATATTCAGAGTTAACATACTTTAAAGCATAGTCAGCTTCAATTAAGAATATGTCAATTCTGTCATTTTGAGCAGTTGATGATTGGTTTAATAAGTCTTGGTCTAATGCATTTTGATATGCATTATTTTCATTAGGTGTAATAATCCATTTCACAACTGTACCATCTTCTAAAAGATCTGTACCATCTGATTTAGTTTCCTTGAAATCAGGATAGTAAGCTCTGAATCTATCTTGGAACTCAGTATTCCAAGCACGGATAACTAAAACTTCCCCACCATCTGTTTCATAGCTTTCGGTACAAGCAATAAGTACAAGACCGACAACTACTAACAACATTGATACTAATAGTTTCTTCATATAAATCTCCTTTATTTTTTATACATAGTCTTACTATGTTTGGGACCAAATTAAATGATGTTTATATCTTTAACCGTTTGACCATCTTGTAGTTTGCCAGAGACAGTGATGATGTCTGGTGTACTTGGTTTTCTCTTTTCAATAACAGAAATAATTTTTGATGCAGCTTGGCGACCAATCTCTACAGCATCTTGCATATATGTCGTTAGTTTTGGTCTTAATATTCTTGATAGATATATTCCGTCATAACCCATCACAGAAATATCATTAGGAATACTTAAATTATGTTTTTCAATTTCAGATAAACCACCCATAAATGAATAATCATCCGGATAAATAATGCATGTTGGTTTATCTTCTAAACTTAACAATTCTCTGGTGGCTAATCCACTAAATTTAGGTAAATGATATTTAGCAGCCTTTATATAATCTCTTGGTATTTCTAAATTAAGTTCATTGCAAGCTCTCATAAAAGCTTGAATTCTCTCTCTTGTAACTGTTGTATCTTCACCATGTATAAATGCAATCTTTCTATGACCTTTTCTATACGCATGCTTTACCATTTGATATAAACCTACATGATTATCTGACATAATAGCTGGTCTATTTTCATAGATGTGGTCAATAGCAACAACAGGAATATCTGAATTAACAAGTTCTAATATTTCCGGATTTTCAAATTCAGCAACTACAATAATGACCCCATCACATCTTCTATATCTTGCATGTGATAATGGTGAATGCTTAGTTTCTCCAACAAGATTTGAAATAAATGTAATATCATATCCACTTAAACCAAGCTCATCTCGAATGGAGTTTAACATACTAGAAAAGTAGTCATGTCCTAAACCAGCTCTTGCTTTATCTTCATATACCACTCCAATGTTGTAAGAGCGATTTGTTTTTAAAATTCTAGCTGATGAGTTAGCAATATATCCCATTTCATTAGCAAGTTTCATGATTCTAGTTGTTGTTTCCTCACTGATTTCATGACTGTGTGCTAATGCTTTACTAACTGTTGCAACACTAACCCCTGCAGCGTATGCAATATCTTTTAACTTAACCATAATATCCACCTAAAATGATTTACTTAAACGTTTACGCTGTCATTATATATAAAGGATGAAAGCGTTGTCAATACATTAAAATACGAAAATGTAAACGCTTTATTTTCGATATTTAAACGTTTTCGCTTAATAAAGAGGATATCTATACTTTTGTTACTTAAACGTTTTCGCATTTTCGTTAAAACAAATTATTTCTCCCATTTAAAAAGTTTACTGAAAATAAAAAACTGGAATATACTCTTCCAGCTTAGTTTTAATACATTTAATTTCATTTGATTATTTTAACTCTAATAAAGTTATTGATTCAACGAGCTTAGTGAACCCTAGATTGCTTGCAAAAAATTCGGTAAGGAACATAAATATGTTTCCCTACTCAAGAGAAAAATTGGGGGGGGAAGGATACATCATGTATATAAATCTCGTTGCTAATTCTAGCAAACCTTGAGTATGGGATTATTGTTATAGATAATGTGTTTATTCTTTAAATCAGCTTCAAGTTTGTTTAATTGGTTGTCAATAAATGGTGACTTGGTATGCCTACAAAATGTTTCAATAAATTCAATTCTTAGATTACCTGGTTTCTAATCAAACTAATTTCTAGAATTATAAAGCTCATTTATCAGATAGTTTAATTCAGTTTTGAGTTCTTGACCTACGTCAATATTTCCTTGTATAAATGTCAACATAAATATAACAATTATTTTTTTCATTTTCTATCCTTTTTTTTCTTATTAGTAAATCCAGCAAACATTTCACAGTTAGAGCAATAATAGATTTGATCAATGTAAAGTCTATCAAATCCAATCTTAGTCAATCTAAGATTTGTTTGATTTTTATCTTCAAATACTAATTTTGCTCCATGCAATTGGTTAATAACGCCCAATTTGCCTTCAATCATTTTATTTCCGCATAATGGACATTTTTCTAGTGTTTTCATTCTTTCATCCTCCGAATATTACACACTCTTTATTTAAAAAATCTTACTTACTATAAAAATCTGCTGTTAAATCTACATGCTTTTTTCAAATCATATTCTTATTATCTTATTTGCACGATAAACTAACACCTCCGATTTTCAAATTGGCGAATACAATAACCTCATGAAAATTTCATTTATGATGTTATAAATCGTGAAATATTTACTTTTATATCTGCGAAAAAAGTTTAAATTATTAGATACTTGTATTTTACTACTATACTTTTTATATGTAAAGCAACGTTATAAACTAATTCAGTACTGTTACAGAGTGTTAATATAAGATTATTCTAAGTTTATAAATCAAATGGATGAAATGTATCAATTAGAATTACAGAATAAATATTCATTGATAAACAAAGTGGTAAAGAGTTCGATCGTAAAAACTATCAAAGATTATGAAAGAGAATTAAATAGAATGAACTTCTTATTATTAAATCAATTGACAGATTAGGTAGAGATTATTATATGATTATTGAAGAGTGGCATCATATCACCAAAGTGATAGAATCGGATATCTTAGTTATTGATATGCCACTTCTTGATACAAGAAACGATGCTACTAACTTGGTTGGCAAGTTTATCAGTGATATTGTTTTACAAATTCTTTCATTTGTTGCAGAAACGGAAAGAGAAAATATTAGAGCTAGACAAACTGAAGGAATTAAACTTGCTAAAGAAAGAGGCGTTCACATGGGACGACCAAAATATGTATTGCCAAATAACTTTGAATATATTGTAAAGATGTATAGAAACAAAGAAATTACTAATTTAGAAGCGTCTAAACTGTTAAGTATGAATCGCTCAACTTTTCTAAAATATGCTAAACAGTGAAACACTCTCTACCCTACCTTGAGTTACATGTTCCCTTACACTACCCCTTATACTTAAGAAAATCGGTAAAAATGAAAAAAGGCTGGAAAATATGAATTTCCAGCCTATATCTTATACTTCGTTATTTTATAATGAACCACCAAGAGCCTTACAAAGCCGTTTTTAATTCAAGCAATGAGATACTCTCCACCAATGATGTATAAGGAAACATATCAAAAGGTGTAATCTCTTTAATCTCATAAAGTGTAATGAGTTCTGCTAAATCTTTAGCAAGTGTCGAGGGATTACATGATCCATAAACTAATCTTTTCGGACGATATTTTTTAATTAAATTGATTGTTTCACTTCCAAGACCAGTTCTTGGTGGGTCAAATAACATCACATCAATTGTTTTTTCATTTAATGTTTCTAACGCTTTTTTAAAATCTTTTTGAATGACTTCTACATTTGATATCCCATTTAAATGAAGTGATTCTTTTGCTGATTCAACTGCATCTTTATTAATCTCAATTGCATATACCTTTTTAGCATCTTGATAAATGTAGTGTGAGATTGGAGCTATACCTGCATAAGCATCAATAACAACTTCATTTCCAGTTAAATTAGAAACTTCCTTCATCTTTTGATAGAACTTATCAGCTTGATAAGTATTTAACTGAAAGAATGCTTCTGGTTTTAATGTGAATTGATTTTCATGTAACATTTCATTAATCTTTTGTTTACCAAATAAAAGGTAAGATTCTTCTGTAAAGAAACTCATAGCTTCTTCTTGGTTATTAACAACTTCATAAATAGATAAGATTTCAGGATGTTTTTCTACTAATTCATGTACTAATGAATAAATACTTTCTACTCGTTTTGGTACAATGAAAGAAACTTGAATCTCATTTAAATTTTGAGTAATTCTAACAACTGCATGCGAAATGAAACCTTCTTTTGTTTGCTTATTATATGCGTCAATTTGATATTTATCCATTAATTCAACTAATGTATGAAAAACATCATTTATTCTTTGATGCTGAACCCCACAGTCTTCGATTGGTACAAAGATATTTGAATTTCTTTGATACATACCAAATCGATTTTTACCATCAACCTTCCTTAGAGGTAAGGTTGCTTTATTACGGTAATGCATTGGGTCTTCCATTCCAATTGTTGGTTTTATAACATTTTGAGGATAATTTTTCACATAACGATCAAGTGCTTTCGCTAAAATATCTTTCTTTTGTGCAAGCATTGCATTGTAGTTAAAATGCTGTGTTTGACACCCACCACATTGATCATAGATAGCACAGAATGGATCAATTCTATTTTTTGATTTTTTAATAATGTTTTTTAAAATGCCAACTGCTCTATTTTCAAAAACTTCGGTAATTTCAACATCAACATTCTCACCTGGTAATGCATTATCAACAAAAACAGCAAGTTGTTGATAATACCCAATGCCCTCACCATTAATGCCCATTCTCTTTATATCTAAATTGATTACATCATTTAGCTTCACATGTTTTTGCATAATAAATCACCTACATAAAACATTATAACATCATTAGATTTTTAATAAAATTGAAAGAAAAAAAAGGAGACTTTAAGTCTCCTAAGTTTTATTTCTTACCTAAACGTACAACGTCACGTGCAATCATGACTTCTTCGTTTGTTGGGATTACCCAAACTTTAACTTTAGAATCAGCAGCTGAGATTTCAGCTTCTCCACGTGAATTATTCTTTTCAGTATCAAGTTTAACACCTAATACTTCTAGACGTTTACATACAGCTTCTCTAACTTCTTTAGCATTTTCACCAATACCAGCAGTGAAGCATAATGCATCTAAACCTTCAAGTAATACATAGTATGAACCAATGTAGTCAGCAATTCTCTTCGCTTGAATATCGATTGCTAATTGAGCACGTTCATTACCTTGATGTGCAGCATCAACGATATCTCTTGAGTCATGTGATACACCAGAAACTCCTAAATAACCTGATGCACGGTTTAATTCATTTAAAGTTTTATCTAATGAATAACCTTCTTTTTTGTTCATTAATAAGAATACAGATGGATCAATATTACCACTTCTTGTACCCATTGGAATACCTTCAAGTGGTGTTAAACCCATGGATGTATCAACGCTCTTACCAGCGCGAACTGCTGTAAGTGATGCACCGTTTCCGATGTGAGCTACAATAATCTTAGAATCTTCTTTTCCTAAACGTTCATGAGCAATCGCTGATACGTATTGGTGTGATGTTCCGTGAGCTCCATATTTACGAACACCAAATTTTTCATACCATTCGTAAGGTGTTGCATAAAGGAAGTTTTCTTTAGGCATTGTTTGATGGAATACAGTATCAAATACTGCAACTTGAATCACATTTGGTAGTGCATGTCTAAATGCATTAATACCAATGATATGTGCTGGATTGTGTAATGGTGCTAAGTCATTTAAAGATGCTATCTTTAAGACAACTTCATCATCAATGATAACTGAATCTTGGAAAAGTTCGCCACCTTGGACAACACGGTGCCCAACACCATTGATTTCATCTAATGATGAGATAATTTTATTGTCAAGTAAACCATTGATTACTAAATTAACAGCTACTGCATGATCTAAGATAACTAAATCTTTCTTTGCAATTTTTGTTCCGTTAAACTTTAAAGTGAATTCTGCATTTCTATTACCAATTCTTTCAACGATACCAGATGCGATTTCTCTTTCTTCAGGCATTGATAGTAATTGGAACTTTAAACTTGAACTGCCGGCGTTGACAGACATGATTTTCATAAGTTTGTACTCCTTCTTTTTTATCTCTTGAATTATAGTCCAAGTTTGGTTATATTTCAATAGTTATTTTATACATATGAATGATTATTACATTAAATATAGGTAAATTGCTAAAAATTGTAAAATTGTGCCGGCTGCTACCATAATATGCCACACAAAATGGAAATATTTGATTCTTGATAAGACATAGAAAACTACCCCTACCGAATAACAAATACCACCCGCAAGAATTAGCCACATAGCTGGTGCAGAGTATTGATACAAGTCACTTATAAAGTAAATTGCACTCCAACCAATGAGTAAATAAATTGCTAAATGAGCTGCTTGGAAACGATAAACCCAAATTGATTTAAAGACAATTCCAATAATAATTAAGGTCCATTGACCAATAAATAAAGTAAGACCGATATCAAGCATACCTTCTATACCAAGAAAAGGTGTTTGTCTTAATGATGGAAGTAATAATAATGCTGGTGCAAAAGTACCACCAATTAAAATATAAATTGAGATATGGTCAAATCTTTTGAATACACTTTTACTCTTTGTATATGCTAATGAATGATATAAACAACTCATTAGATAAAGTAGAATAATTGAGATACCAAATACGATAGCTGAAGTCATTTCCCATCCATTATCAGCTTGTAAAATCAACACGATTAGTGCATAGATTCCAAATAAAGCCATCACACCATGGGAAGTTGCATTTGCAATTTCTTCACCTATTGTTTGTTGACGTTTCGGTTTTTTTGTAATCGATAAATCATTGGTCAAAACTTTTGGATTTTTATTTGCCTTCAACATTATTTGTTCTCCTTAAATTGTTCTAGATAATTCGCACCCTTTAAGGTGTCTGGTTCATGATCGATTAAATCAGGGAACCCTAGTTGACGTAATACTTCAAATACAGTTACTGCAACGCAATTAGAAAGATTTAAACTTCTTATGTGATCATTAGTTGGTATTCTAAATGTACTATCAATATTATTTGCAAGTAATGTTCTATCAATACCATACGATTCTGAACCAAAGACTAAAAATATATCTTCATCAATTTTACTATAATCGTAGTCAGTATACTTGTGTTTACCATAACGAGTCAAATAAAAATACTTACCTGGATATAACTTTTGAAAAGTTTCGAAATCCTTATGGATTTCAAAGTAAAGTGCGTCGTAATAATCGACAGCACTTCTTCTCAATTTTTGATCATCAATTTTAAAACCTAGTGGTTCAATTAGATGAATTTTAACACCTGTTCCTACACAGGTTCTCATGATGTTACCTGTATTTTGAGGAATCTCAGGTTGCATTAAGACAACATGAATCATACGGCTGCTACCTCAATTTGTTGTTCATCATTTAAATTAACTTTGATATCTAAGACAATATTTTTCTTTAAACGATATGCATGGAATAAAGCAAGGACATTTGAAATATTCATCGCAGTCCAAATGATTGAATATCCTAAATCATAACCCCAAAGTTTTGGAACTTGCCAAAGAATAATAATTAATGGGATTCTTAAAGCCCATAATCTAAAGCTTTGTGCTTTTAATCCTAACTTAGATTGACCTGAACCATTAAAGACTGCCATAAAGTTTTGGAAGATTGACATTGCTGGTTGTGTTAATAACAGCCAGAATGTATATTCAACTGAAATTGACACTAACTCAGGTAATTCATCACCAACAAGCATTTTAACAAATTCTTCTCTAAATAGAATTGCAATCGTAATTGAAATAACAGTTAATGAAAAGGTGAGTATACCAGATTCTTTATAAACCTTCATTGCGCGTTCTGGTTGTTTATGTCCAATATTCGCACCAATAAATACTGCTGAAATAGATGTAATCGCATAAATTGGGTTCATTAATAAGTTACTCAACTTATTACCTGTTGCGAAACTCGCTGAAATGACGTCACCAAATTGCGATAAGATGAATGAGTTAATTAATAAGAATCCAAAGAAAGTTACAGCTTGTGAAATTGCAGCTGGATAAGCAAATGGCCAAATTTCAGCAATTGCTGCTTTTCTCGGTAACATACCTTTCGGTTCTACTCTAATATATTTTTTAGATCTAAATAAGTCATACAACATAAATGGTGTAAACACTGCATTACCTATTAAAGTCGCCCAAGCTGACCCAGCAACCCCCAT
Organism: Acholeplasma sp. ORD1043; assembly: GCF_057808485.1. Lineage (NCBI taxonomy): Bacteria > Bacillati > Mycoplasmatota > Mollicutes > Acholeplasmatales > Acholeplasmataceae > Acholeplasma > Acholeplasma sp. ORD1043. The sequence continues at coordinate 52,406 of NZ_JAQLOJ010000001.1, forward strand.
ATTTAGTTCAGAAACAAAATACCAAGTTAGTAGAATATTTAACAGAATACCCACAATATTAAAGACAGTAGGCATAATTGTTGATCCTTGAGATTGTCTTATTGATTGATATACAAGGAAGAATATTACAAACGGAAGTTCAAATGCACGAATATTAAAATACTCTAATGCAAAATCATATGTTTCACCCGCGGTTCCCATCCATCCAATGAATAACCAAGAAAGAGAAACTATAAATAAAGTTAACACTGCTCCAACAATAAATGATAAGAAGACAAATTGACCCGCATAGAATCTTGCTTTATCTTCTCTTTTGGCACCAATGTATTGTGAAATAATTGCCATTGCAGCAATCGATAACCCAACGCCTAATGCGAGAATGACATTATTGAATGATTCATGTAAAGATAATGCAGCAATCGCTGATTTAATTGTATCTTCTGAAGCATCCATTCTTGATACGAAGTAAATGTCAACCATCCCATTGAATGATTTAATTAAGTTATTGATAAGAATCGGTAATGAAAGTAACAATAAAGTTAACCAGATTCTTTTACCGTTTAACATTTTGTAAGTATTTTTTGACATTCCGTCTGCCATGATTAATGCACGCTTTCTACTAATTTACTATTTTTATTTGTTTTTGTGTTTTGTCATCAGTTCTTGTCTTAAATCCCATAGTGGTTTAGATAAATCCACATAGTACTGGTGTGGGTTCTTTAAGCGTATAACTTCTTGCCATAAAGTTTTGAATAATTGGTCTTTACGTTCACGAATTTCTTTTAATGTTGGTAATTTATACACAAGTTTACCTTGTTGATAAATCGTTTCAAGTAACGGAACAGCTTTAAAATTAGAAACTTCTTTTTCTTTCCAAGGATGTTCTGGATCAAATAAAACATAAGGTTTTTTCTCATCGATTACTTCATCACGTAATGTTAATAAGTCAGCAATTGCCATCCCTGTTTCATCATAGAAACGATATACTTGTTTAAAACCAGGAATAGTTGTTTTAGAAACATTATCACTAATCTTAATTTTAGGAATTAATTTGCCTTCAACTTCTAATGCTGATAATTTAAATACACCACCAAAAACAGCTTCTGCTCTTGCAGTGATCAGTCTTTCGCCAACACCAAATGAATCAATTTTGGCATCTTGGTGAACAATTAAATCACGAATTAAATATTCATCCAATGAGTTTGATACAGTAATCTTAGTTTCAGTTAAACCTGCTTCATCGAGCATTTCTCTTACTTTATTTGATAGATAAGCTAAGTCACCAGAATCAATTCGAATGCCCTTTAAGTATTTACCCATTGGCTTCAACACTTCATTATGCGTCTTAATTGCATTAGGGATACCTTGATTTAAAGTATCATATGTATCGACTAAAAGTACACAATTATCGGGATAGTTCAACGCATAACTCTTAAAAGCATCAAATTCTGTTTCAAAACTTTGAACATATGAATGTGCCATTGTACCAAGTGCTGGAATACCATAAAGTTTTTCAGCTAATGTATTTGAAGTGCCAGTGACACCGCCAATATAAGCTGCTCTAGCTCCAAGGTTTGCTGCATCAAATGAATGTGCACGACGTGCTCCAAACTCTAATACTGTTCTTCCCTTTGCTTCTCTAACTATTCTAGCTGCTTTAGTAGCAATTAATGATTGATGATTAATTGAAAGTAAAACCATAGTCTCAATTAATTGACATTCGATTAATGGCCCTTTAATAATTAATAATGGTTCATTAGGAAAAATTGGTGTGCCTTCAGGAATTGCGTATACATCTGATGAGAATTTAAAATTCTTTAAGTAATTTAAAAATCCTTCATCAAACATTTTTTTACTTCTTAAAAATTCAATATCTTCATGATCAAATTTTAAATTTTCGATATAGTTAATGATTGATTCTAATCCAGCAGATATGGCATATCCACCTTGTTCTGGAATAGATCTAAAAAAAACATCAAAAACTGCTATATCTAAGTGTCTATTATCTTTGAAATAACCATTTGCCATAGTTAATTCATAAAAGTCCATTAAAAGCGTTAGATTTCTATTATCCATATTTTTTATCACCTTAAGTTATTTTATCATTGTTTTTACTTATTCTTTCTTTGAAAGAAAATAAATCCCAATTACGGGATTTATCTTACAATGTCGTATCTAAAAGTAAATCTAATTCTCCATACCATTTTAGGCGGATAAATAAGACATCTAGTAAAAGTACTAAGATAGCTGGAATAATGATTTGATATGCAGCAAATAGCCAAGCTTCAGTAGTAAATCCTGCGATAGTTAATGTTTGAATTTGACCTACTAATCCACTTGAACCCATGCCTGGCCAAGCAGCTGTAAATGTATGCCCTTGATTTATCACATCGATAAACCAATCATAACCATTAAATAATGCATATGCTACTGGTGGTAATACAAATGAAGCAATCAAAGTAGGTGCCCAAGTCATAGGCTTTTTCATTACATTTTTAAATTGGAACATACTTGATGCTAGCCCGACAGTAAAGATTGTTCCAATATCATTTTTACGAATTGTTTGAACAGAGAATCCAATCATTTGTGCTGTACATCCGACAACGGCAGCACACATTGCAGCAATTGCAAATGAATCAGGAACTCCACCACCAACACCAAATGGTACCGAGAATACTGCAATTGCAACCCCAGCACTAGAAATAAATGGTAACGTTAATAAAATACCGAATATTAAACCAACAAATGCACTAGTAGTATATGGTTCTGCTTGCATAAAGAATCTAATTGTAGCATAAATTGCTTCCATTAGTCGATCAATTGGCCAAGAAACTATATAGACTGAAGCAACTGCAGCAAATACACCGATTAAAGGGATAAAGAATAAATCATAGACTGTTTTCTTTTTAAAGATTAATTCGATGATAAGATAGGTTGCAACGACTACAAGATAAATTGTAATTGGATTGTTTGAGATAGCTGTTGGTTCAAACCAACCAGGTAAATTGAAATTAACTCTAACTAACCCTGCAATACCACCTGCGACTGATAACATCACTAGTTTTAATCCATTGAGTTTGAGTGATAAACCAACACTTAAACCAATACCCATACCTAGTAACTGTGTAAGTACGGTTGACACTCTAGTTGAAAGTACATCAATCCCGAATACAAGACCTAATGTTTGTACAATTGCACCAACAACGATGGTACCAAAAATACCAAAAGTCATCGCGTTTAATGTGGTGTATAAAAATTGTCTTGTCTTTTGCCAGAATGACGGTGTTGATGATGCCGAGTCAACACCCATTTTTTTATTGTTTTCCATTGAGTTCATCTTCTTTCCATCTGATTTATTTAGACAATAACAAATATATCATTTTTCAGAAAATTTTACATGAAAAATACAAAAAAAAGACACCTTTAGGTGTCCTATGATTCTTTTTCGATAAAATAGAGTCCTTTATATTCATTAGTATAACGATTTTTATATTCTACTTGATGAATAGATCCACTTTTGTTATTAAATTTAGTTTCACCAAAGTAAAGAATTTTTGGAATTGATTCAATAAAGACATCAAATCTAACTTTGTATAAATCTTCATAAATTAGAATTTCAACATCTTCTTTTTCATAGTTTACACCTCCAAAAATCATTGAAGTAAACTCATAAGTACCTTTAACTTTGAATATAATTGCTACAGTGTAAGTTTGCTCTATATCAACATGTGTCATGAAATAGTAATCACCTGGGGCTGGGGCATTTAATTTACTTTTAACAATACCTTTTACAAACGATGTTGATAATAATCCCTCTTCTTCTAACACGTAGTCTGGTTTAATATAAGGTTTAAGTGACTCACCATCTTGAGTATAAACATCTGCATCATAAAAGTTAACATTAGCTTCAAAAATTTCACATGAACTTAATACAAAAATAATGCTCATAACGAGTAACAAAATCATCTTTTTCATGTTTATCCCTCCTATAGAAATATAATTCCGATGATAAAACTTAAAAGATTTGCAATTAGAGAAAGTAAAATTGAAGTTTTTATATTTCTCGTCATAAGATAATAGACAAATGATTCAATACAAACGACTAAAAGCTCTAAAATTAGTAAAGCGTTCGGATAGATTGAAGGTTCAAAGAAATATCTCATTAGTAAGAAATTCATAGACAAATTGGTAAATAAATTTATAATCATGGAAGAAAGAAATAATTTCAATGTTCGGTTTTTATAAACCAAAATAACCATTGATTCAACAGTGATTGTCATAATAACTGCAACTAGTAATCTTTCAATAAACATAAAAGGTGTAAAGTTCTCCTTACACCTTCATTATAGTTAAATTTCAATTTTTAACAATCAATACTATAATTTATAGCTAATATTTGCAATAAACCTTAAATTAGATTGATATTTTCTAAAGACTTTAATCAGTTTACTGAATCTTTCTTTATTCTCTTTATTAAGGGCATTCTTATAGATTTTAATCATACTAAAGAATCCTTCATCAATGATCATACCAATTGGATTTAATTGAATAATTCTACCAACCAAACGTTCTTGTTCTAAAAAGCCATGCGAAGCGAAGACATTGTGCCAATTTGATAATGTTAATGGCAACATTGGAGTAAAAGTCTCATTAGCCAAATCGGTGATAATTTGATTTACTATTTCTTCATTCTTAGAATCAATCATGATATCTTGGGTTAAGAGTTTTCCACCTTTTTTAAGTAGACGATAAAAACCTTTGACAGCCTGTTCTTTTTTCTCAAGTGTCAACATGGTTAGCATCGATTCACAAATGATTAGATCAAATGAATCGTTAATAAAATCGAGTTTAGTGCCATCGGCATGAATAAATTCAATTCGATCAGACACTTTAGCTTTGAGTGCATTCTTCTTTGCTAATCTAATAGCATCTAAATCAATATCTACTGCTACGATTTTCAAAAATTTATACTTTTTTAACAATTCAATTGAGGTTAATCCTTGTCCGCATCCAACCTCTAATACTTTATTATCCTTATTAAAACTAACATGTTTCATTAAAAACCTAGTGGCTCTGATTCCACCAGGCTTAAGTCTTTTCTTTCCTAATTTTGTTAAGAAACTATGACCGGTTATATTGTTCATTATTCTGCTGGGAAAACTACTGTTAATAACATCTTAAATCTTTCAACTGCATACAATGCATGCATCATATTTGCAGGTGTGACAATTGTTTGACCTTCTTCTAAAAAATACACTGTTTCATCAATTGTAACCTTAGCTTTACCATCAAGAATGGTTATCATTGCTTCACCTTTTGATTTATGTGCACCAATTTCTTCATCTTTATCAAATGAGAATAACGTGATACTTACATACTTATTTTGTGAGATGGTTTTACTTGAAACTTGGTTTGGTTGATATGAAATTAGATTCTTTAACTCAAGAATTTCAGATTTTTGGATGTTCTTATACATAAGTTTTTTTCCTTTCTCTGGAAGACTTATATCATCTATGATGATTATAACATTTACAAATAGAAAAAGTAAGGTGTTTTCACTCGTTTAAATGGCTTTTTTCAATAATTTTCCATAAGATGTATCGATTAATATCGCACCAAGTGGTGCAGTAATTACGATGGATAATACAGCCATTGTTAAAACCAAATTACCAATTGGTAATCCATAACTTAATGCAATTCCACCAATCGCTGCTTGAACGGTTGCTTTTGGTAAATATGATATACCAATAAATATTTTTTCTTTAATCGAAAGATTGGTGAAAGCAAGTGAAATCATAACCCCGAAGAGTCTGAATATCAATGCTAAAAGGATTGTTAATAAAGCTAAAAATCCTGCATCAAACACATATTTAACATCCACTGATGCTCCAACTAAAACAAATAATATGATCTCAAAAAATAACCATATTTTGTTGTATCCTTGTTCTAAATCTTTTGCATTCGATTTTTGATTAAATAAAATTACCATTCCAAGTGTCATGATGCCTAATAATGCACTAATTGATAGAAAATCTTTCATCGCTTCTTCTAGTCCAATCATTAAAAATGATAAAGAAGTGATAATTAGTATTTGGACCGGTGTACTTAACTTTATACGCTTAAATAAAAATGTTATATATAACCCAACGATTAATCCAAGCACGACGCCTAAAACTATTGAAATTGGAATATTTAATAAACTCATAAACTCAAAGTTTCCACTTTGAATTAACCCAAGCATAGCATAGAAAATAATAATGACATAAATATCATCAAGCGATGCACCAGCTAAAACCATCTCAGGAATTTTTTTGTCATTACCATATCCTTTTTTCTTTAAATCAATCATTCGAGGAACAATGATTGCAGGGCTTACTGCTGCTAAAGTTGCTCCCATTAATATAGCTTCAACGATCGATATATTGAAAAATAGAGTCCCAAATATAACAATACCAATCATTTCAAATGTAGCTGGTAAAAATGAAAGTAAAATTGCAGGTCTTCCGATTTCTTTTAGTCTTTCAATATCTAAAGATAATCCCGCTCGAGTTAAAATGATGATTAATGCGATTTGTCTTAAACTGGCTGATATTTGATAAATACTTGGGTCAAGTAAATCCAAGACTGAAACACTCATTAATATGCCAATAAAAATCATTCCGATAATTTTAGGCAATTTAATTTTTTCAAATAAAAAACCAATTGAAAATCCTAAAAATAAGATAAGTCCTAAACTGTATACCATATCAAACACCTATTAATAAAATAAAACGTCTAACCTAAAACAAGGTTAGACGTCATCAGCAAGTTTTGCGGTTTTGTAGTTTCCTACACGGGAGAACATCATTCCCATAGATATTATACGCTAATATAAATATCTATTCAATTCTAATTAATGAGTTTTTACTCTTTTTGATTACAAATCAATGATTTGATAACCAGCTGCTTTTTCTAATCGATTCATTAATGCATAGCCTAATTCATCTTTATTTAAATAATGAATATAGATATACTCAACTTGATTTTTATCCATTTCTCTTAGACTAGCAAATAAATTATGAGCCATTTCTAATTGGTTATCTTTTGATCCTAAAAGTAAAACATCAACATTAAATATGTTTTTGTATTCTGATTCACAAATAACTGAAATCTTTTTATCTTTTAATTTTTCTTTTTGTGCTTCAACATACTTAACCATTGCTTCAATTGAACCACGGATTAAGGTGACTTCACCTTTTGGTTTATAGTGGGTATATTTCATACCTGGAGACTTAACTTCACCAGTAGGTTTTGTTCCAGATAAATCGATAACTTCATAACCTAATACTTTTTCAATCATTTTTTTAGTGACATATCCTGGTCTTAAAATTGTAGGAATTTGTCCAGTCAAATCAATAACCGTTGATTCTAATCCAATTTTTGAAGGACCACCATCAATAATAATATCTACTTTACCATTAAAATCTTCGAAGACGTGTTCAAATTTGGTTGAACTTGGTTTACCCGAAATATTTGCAGATGGTGCCGCAATTGGAAATCCTGATAATTTAATCACTTGCTGTGCAGTTAAATCTTTTGGAAATCTAACAGCAACCGTTTCTAGTCCACCAGTTGTTTCTTTTGGAACTAATTCTGTTTTTTCTAAAACCATAGTTAATGGACCAGGCCAAAATGCATCCATTAATTTCTCTGCATCCTGACTTAATGACTTTACATATTTAAAAACATCATTCTTATCTGCAATGTGTAAAATCAGTGGATTATCAGATGGTCTTCCCTTAGCTTGATATATTTTTTTTGAAGCTTCAGGATTCAAACCGATTGCTCCAATTCCATAAACCGTTTCAGTTGGAAATATGACCAAGTTTCCTTGTTCAAAAGTTTCTTTAAGTTTTATTTGGTTTTCTTCTAATTCTAAGTCTTTGCTAGACCAACAAATGGTTTTCTTCAAGTTTGACACTTCACTTTCATGCTGTATTATATCAAAAAGGGTTTCGTTTGTCTTTATATTCATCAATTACAATTTAAACTATCTATATTTAATATAGATTTCAGCATTCTTCTCATTATTTTAATTAACTAAGAAAAAACTCCTCTATTTTTTGAGGAGTTTGAAATAAATCCAATGTGGTCCCCGCTACCGGACTCGAACCAGCACATCGCAAGATACTTGATTTTGAGTCAAGCGTGTCTACCATTTCACCAAGCGGGGAAGCAAGTAAGATTATAACATCTTACTTCTTTTTGTTCAATGCCAATTTCTCATTGTTTTCTTTAATTAATTCTTGATAAAGTTTAGTTGCATTTTTAGCGTAACATTCCATTGAATAATTAATTACACTTTGTTTTGCATTTTTCTTTAATGTTTCTAAAATTTCTCTATTCTCATAAACTCTAATCAAGTGTTCTGTTAATTCTTCAGTTTTATTAAAGAAGATACCATTGACGCCATCTTCAACAAATGCATCAAATACTTCATCATATCTAACAATTATCGGTAAATCAGCTGCTAGTGCCTCAACATAAGTTAATCCTTGGGTTTCGGTAGTTGATGCATTTAAAAAGACATCAGCGATTTGATAGTAAATTCCAACTTCTTCATGTTTTACAAATCCAATAGTTTGAATGTAATCTCTTGCATTTGTTTTATCAATATGATGTTCAAGTGCAGGACGATCTGGTCCATCACCAACAATAATAAATTTAGTTTTTGGATGTACTTTATGGAATGCTTTATAAGCATCTACTAAATCAGGTAGTGATTTTTCTTTCGCAACTCTTGCAACTACAATTGCTACAAATTCATCAGGTTTGATACCAAGTTTTTCTTTTAAAGCTTGTACTTGTTCTTTTTGATAACTTTCTTTATAGAACGGTTTGAGATCAATACCAGATGGAATGACTGTAAAGCGACCATCATGTTTTAAACGAATCATCTTATCATAGATTTTCTTCGTTGGAACAATCGTCATTTGTGTATTCTTTGTATAACGATTATTGATAATGAAGGCACCTTTTTTGGCAATTTTAGGTGCAAATTTGGTTAAAAATTTTGAAATGTAATGTGTATAGTCTTGATAACTTGTATGAAGCGTATAAACCATCGGGATTTTAAACTTCTTACCAGCAACTAAACCTAAATCACCAACAGAGAATTCTGTATGGATATGAATCACATCTAAATTGAGTTTCTTAATTCTCTTTAAATAAATTCTAGAAAAAGGAATCCATCTAAATCCTTTTAAAGATCTTCTTGGAATCACCATGCCTCGAAGTCTGATTGTATTTGGATCATCTTCCTTTTTTTGTCTTGGACCAAAAGGTGCAATAACAAAAACTTCATGACCTTCTGCTTCAAGTCCTTCTTTAAGAGTTACTACAGATGTCACAACACCTGAAATGAGTGGTTTATAAGCATCTGTAAAAATACCTATTCTCATAATTTAACCTCTTTTTGTTTTAATATTAAGTAAGCGATTAAGCCGTATAACATACCAAAGTAATATGTAGCAACACGCCATAACAACATAATTGTGACCGCACTTGATGCATTTATACCAGTTATGAATAAGACACTCAGTAGCCCAACAAATGCCGCTTCTGTACCGCCAGAAGCTCCAGGAAGTGGAACAAACATCATGGTTGTTGTGGCTAATATACCTGCTACTACTATATATATATTATCATTTAAATTTATTTCAAAGCCAAGTGAAACAACAATAAAGATCGTCGTTGAGTATAAAGTAATTAAAGAAAGTAATTTAAATAATGCTCCTAAAATAAATACTCTTTTTTTAGTAAATAAAAATTGAACACCTTGTTGAAACTTGGTGACAAATCCAAATGTTTTTTCATGAAGATTAGTCGCAAGTTTATTGGTGAGTTTAAACTTTTGAAAGAAACTAAATAATTTCTCAAATAAACGATATGCTTTTTTAATGTATGCAACTAAGAATAAGCCAACTAAAATTGCTGTATTAATGGTATAACCTATCACGATGAAAGTCATATTACCACCCATAGCATTATAAATGTCTTGCCAGAATGCAATTAAACCAATCGTTGATAATAATACAGATGTAATCTGGAATAGAATAAAGTTTACGACAATTACAGAAGTTGCATGATTGGGATCAACTTTATGTTTGTGATAGTAATAAAGTTGGAATGGTTGAGCACCAGATGAAAATGGTGTGATACCATTAAAAAATGGTTCTGTTGCTTGAATTAAGAAACCGATGCTAAATGGTAAATCTTTATTTAAAGCAGTTAAAACAAACTGTGATGAAAAAGACATCAAGATAAAACTTATTAAACCGAGTAATAATGCAAGTAAAAAGAAGGGAATGTCCAAAGTTCCCATTAAACTTAAAACTGCTTGCATATCATTCATACTGCTCACAATTGTGATCATCGTAAGCAAGATGACAATAACAAGTATTATGTTAAGCCATATCTTTTTCTGTTTTTCCATATTACATCGATTCTAAGTATTTAATACCTAAAAGTCTTAAGCCTTCAATCAATACTGTTAAAACATCTGACACTAAAAGTAGGTTTGTATTTCTGACAACTTCTTCTGGTGTATTAATCTTAACTTTTGCATAGAATGAGTTAAATTCTGCTGCTAATGATAATAAATATCTAGCAATTGTTGACGGTGTGTTATCTAAACATGCACGTTCAATTGTACTTGGGAATAAATCTAAAACTTTAATTAAGTTGAAGTAAGTATCTTCGCTATAAAGTTCTTTATTGATGTTATTAACATCAAATTGAGCTTGTCTTAAAATTGAAAAGATTCTTACGATTGAGTATTGTAAATATGGACCAGTTTGACCTTCAAATGCAACCATTTGTTGTAGATTGAATTCATAATCTAATGTACGTTCATTCTTTAAGTCATTAAAGATAATCGCACCAACACCAATGATTTTAGCAACTTCATCTTTATTAGGTAAATCTGGGTTCTTTTGTTCAATAGCAGTTTTGGCATCAGCGATTGCTTGGTCTAAGACATCCATAAGTTTAGTAATTTTACCTTTTCTTGTTGACATCTTCTTACCATCTTGTAAAACTAAACCGAAATTAACGTGTGTGATATCAAAGTTGTAACCCATTAAATCAGTTACTTTTTTAATATTCTCAAAGTGTAATCTTTGTTCATTACCCACGATATATAATGCTTTATCAAAATTATACTCTTTTTTACGCCAGAAAATTGCAGCTAAATCACGAGTTGCATATAAAGTCCCACCATCTGAACGCTTGATTAATACTGGTGGTATCCCCTCACCTAGTTGAACAACCTTAGCACCTTGATCTTCAACTAACAATCCTTTTGCTTCTAATTCTTCTACCACTGAATCCATTTTATCATTATAGAATGCTTCTCCATTGTATGAATCAAAAGAAACATCTAATAATTTGTACATTTCAGTAAATTCTTTTAAAGATTCATCACGGAAATATTGCCATAAAGCTGTATATTCAGGATCACCTTGTTCAAGTTTTAAGAATGCATCACGACCTAATTGGTCTAGTGATGGATCATTAACCTCTTCTTCATGAAACTTAACATAAAGTTTTTGAAGTTCTGCAATCGGATTCTTTTCAATCAATTCTTTATTGCCCCATTTTTTATAAGCAACAATCATTCTACCAAATTGAGTACCCCAATCACCAAGATAGTTAATACCTACTGCATTCCATCCGTTCTTAACATAAATTTGTTTAAGTGAATTACCTATAACAGTACTTCTTAAATGACCTACTGAGAAACTCTTAGCAATATTTGGTGAAGAGTAATCCATAACTACTGTTTTACCATTTGATGGTTTAGTACCGTAGTTTGATTTTTCATTATAAATTTTATTTAAAATCGCTAAAGCTAAATCTGTTCTTTTTAAGTAAATATTCAAAAACCCTGCAATAAATACAGTCTTTTCAATTTCTGGTAATGTTTCTAATACACCTTTGAATTTCTCGAAAACTTCAGTTACAGGAAGTCCAAGTGTTTTAACATATCCAAATAGTGGAATTGCTAAATCAGCATCACCACGTTTAGGCACCTCTACTAAGACTTGGTCAAGACCAAATTCTTTAATAAGTTGTGCTTTGATATTCTCTTTAATATTTGCAATCATGTTATCATCCTCATTTAATTTATTATAACAAATTTTTACAATTTTCAGCCATTTTCATAATTATTCTTGATTAAATTGACACCATTATTTTGTTGTGCTAAAATTGTTTTAGACCCCCACCATAGGGGGTATAGAAAGTGAGGAATACTATGCATCAACACCAATCAACAATAAAAACATTAAAAAATGCATTAGGTCAAGTTGAAGCTGTGATTAAAATGACCGAGGAAGATCGTTATTGTATTGATATATCAACTCAAATTTCAGCAGCAATCGCATTACTTAAAAAAGCTCAACAGGACATCCTATCTAATCACTTGAAGCACTGTGTTCAAGAATCCATTGATAAGGGTAATGCACAAGAAAAATTAGAAGAAATTAACACGCTATTAAAGAAATTAGTTTAGGAGAAAACTATGTATACATTTAGAAAATTACATCATAATCACGATCATGGTTCATTAGGTGAAAAAAAAGTTTGTTCTTGTCCTGGTTGTAAAGGCGAAGGAACTGATTCATGTACTTGCGGATGTTTAACAGGTGAAAGTACTTGTAAACATGATCATCATGAACATGAAGAAAAAGTTTGCACATGTCCAGGCTGCGAAGATGCTGGTTCAACAACTTGTGAATGCGGTTGTTTAAATGAAACCCAAATGCATAATCATGATCACAAACACGACGAAAAAGAGTGCTGTGGATCATGTAAACATGATGAACATGAAGAACAACATGAAGATAAAAAGGTTTGTTCATGCCCTGGATGTAAAGGTGAGGGAACAGATTCATGTACTTGTGGATGTTTAACTAATGAATCTGCTTGCAAGCATGAAGGACATGATCATGCACATCACCATCATCATGACCATTCTTACCATAATCATAATCATCACGATCACTCCCATCACGGACATCATGGTCACCACTCACATCATGGACATGGTGGACACGATCACTCAGCACATATCAAAGATTATTTAATTAGATTCATTATTTCAACCATTTTATCAATCCCAGTTCTTATCTTCTCACAACAATTTCAAGAATGGTTCAACTATTCAATTTCATTCCCATTTGATGAATATGTTGTATTAGTATTAGCTACTGCTATCTTTATCTACGGTGGTATCCCATTCTTCTCTGCAGCCTACTATGAAATTAAGGCTAAAGAACCTGCAATGATGTCTCTTGTAGCACTAGCCATAACTGTGAGCTATGTATACTCAGTGATGGTTACATTCGGATTTGCTGGTATGGATTTCTATTGGGAATTAGTTACTTTAATCGATATCATGTTACTTGGACATTTCTTAGAAATGAAATCAAGTATGGTAGCTTCTGATGCTTTAGCATCACTGACTAATCTGTTACCGAGTGAAGCTCATGTATATGTCGATGGAAACACACATGATGTACCTTTAAAAGATCTTAAAGTTAATCAAGTTGTACTTGTTAAACCAGGTGAAAAAATCCCAGTGGATGGTTTAATTTTATGGGGTGAATCATCGATTGATGAATCTATGGTGACCGGAGAATCCAATCCAGTATTTAAAACGATTAATGAAACTGTTATTGGTGGAACTATCAATGGTGATGGTGTACTTAGAATTAAAGTTACAAAACTGGGCGAAGACTCATATCTTTCTCAAGTCGTAAAACTTGTTAACGAATCATTAATGAGTAAATCAAAGACGCAACGTCTTGCTGATTTAGCCGCTAAGTATTTATTCTATATATCAATAACTGCTGCTTTAATCACTTGGTTAGCATGGGGATTAGTTGGTGCTGACACAGACTTTATTTTCACTAAGATTGTTGCTGTCATCGTTATTGCATGTCCACATGCATTAGGTGTTGCCATTCCACTTGTCACTTCAATTTCTACTTCTTTAGCTGCAAAGAATGGCTTACTAATTAAAAACCGTAATGCGTTTGAAAATGCAAGAAAAGTTAAACATGTGATTTTTGATAAAACAGGTACTTTAACAGATGGTAAGTTCACTGTTACAAATGTAATCACCATAAAACGTAATTTAAAAGGCATTTTAGAAATCGCACATCTACTAGAACAAACATCAACACACCCAATAGCAAAAGGCATTCTAGAGTATACTAAGAACGTTAAAACAACGCTTCAAGTCGTAGATACAAAGAATTTACCAGGTTATGGTGTAATTGGTAAGATTGATGGTAAAAATGTTGCTGCTGTATCGCAAGCATACCTTAACAAAGAAGGTATCTTCTATGATAAGAATGTTCAAGCAGATTTAGATCAACAAGGTTTAACAATTGTATATATTGTAGAAGAAAACGAAGTATTAGGTATGTTAACACTTAAAGACCAAGTTAAACCTTCAGCAATTTATGCAATAAAAGAATTAAATTCAATGGGTATTGTCACCCACATGTTAACAGGTGATAATGAAGCAGTTGCTAAAAGAGTTGCATCTGAACTTGGAATCACTACATTTAGAGCCTCAATGTTACCACATCAAAAGAGTCAATATATTGATGAGATCAAAATTGATGGTACATTTGTTGCAATGACTGGTGATGGTATTAATGATGCTCCAGCACTTGCAAAAGCTGATTTAGGTATTGCTATTGGTGCAGGTACAGATGTGGCAATAGAAACTGCAGATATTATACTTGTTAAATCAGAACCTAAAGATGTATTAAAACTCATTGAATTATCGAAGAAAACTTATCGTAAAATGATTGAGAACTTAATTTGGGCACTCGCATATAATGTATTTTCATTACCTCTTGCTGCTGGTGCACTATATTCAATTGGATTCGAAATTTCACCAGCTATTGGTGCAATTTTAATGAGTTTATCAACAATCATCGTAAGTATTAATGCACAATTCTTAAAACTGAAAAAATAGAGAATAAAAAAGGTAATCAATGCGATTACCTTTTTGTTTGTAAAATTTTATTTTATTAGATTAAAGCTTGTACAGCATCACTTGCTAATACTTCATCATAGAATTCCATCATTAAACGTGGAATGTTTTCACCACTAACTACTGTATAGTCAACTACTTTGCCATTTAAGAATGCAATCACGAAAGGTGATGTTGTAATAACCATATCAGCATCTTCATATTTTTCATTTAATGAAGTTACTAAATCATTAACAGCGTCTAATTTAACTTCGTAGTAATAAATAGCTACACCTTCATCGCTTAAAGCTGTATACAAATCACTGACTGGAACAGGAATTGATGATCTAGAAGCACCGTATAATCTAGCATATACGTTTGCAATTGCTGAAGCACTTGTTTCATTTGGTTCACCGAAGTAAACAATAGTTAATTGTGAATCATTAGCTGCTTTTTCATATAAACCTTGTGATAAGAAACCATTTTCTAAACTTTTAATAATTTGGAATTTGTTATCTTCAGGTAATTTTTTTGCAAAATCAGCATCAGTTGTTACAGAGAAATACGATGAATAGAACACATCTTTTTCAGATGGTTGGATTATGATTAACATTGCTATTAATGCAGCAACAATTAAACCCATTGCTGTCCAAGTTAACCAATGTACTTTTGTTTCTATTGCCTGATATTTTTTAGCCATTTAAAATACTCCTTTTATAATTCGCAATTTAAATTATAACACGAATAATATTATTATTCAACGCTATTTTTGATGAGGTCTTTTAATCCTTCATTAAACGTTTTTTGTTTAATCATTTCAATTTCATATTTATATGGTGCTTTTTCTTCTACATATGGTGTTTCTAAGATTTTTGGTATGTTTACAAAATCCTTATGATAAATTATTTTAATTAATGCATCAAAGCCTAAGAAACCAAATCCGATGTTTTCATGTCGGTCTTTATGAGCACCAATTTCATTTTTAGAATCATTGACGTGAATGACTGATATTTTGTTTTTTCCAACAATTTGCTCGAATTGTTCAATCACAGCTTCGAAGTTATTTTTAACATCATAACCAGCATCATGAACATGACATGTATCAAAACATACAGAAACTCTATCTTTATTATCAATTAAAGCAATAATATCTCTAATTTCTTCGAAAGTTCGACCAACTTCGTTACCTTTTCCAGCCATAGTTTCAAGAGCAATTCTAACAGATGCATTTGGCGTGTTTGAAATAATTTTATTTACACCTTCAGCAATCCACTTAACCGCTTGTTCGCGGTCTCCACCAACAGCTGAACCAGGATGAAGCACCATTTGTGTGACACCCATCGCCTCAGTTCGTTCGACTTCTTTAGTTAAGAATTCAACTGCAAAATCTCTTTTTTCAGCATCTGGATTACATAAGTTAATAATATATGGTGCATGAACCACAACATTTTTAATGTCAATACCAGATTTAGCCATTAAATCTTTCGCTTCTTCAATACGCATACTAGAAATTGGTTTTCTTAAAGTGTTTTGTGGTGCACCAGTATAAACCATCATCGTATTAGCATTATAACTTAATGCTTCTTTGACTGAACCTAAATACATTTCAACGCCGCTAAGCGCTACGTGACTTCCTAAAACTAGCATTTCTATATCTCGCTTTCTTAACTTTTTGAATAGCTTGTCTAACTTCTTTTTCGTGCTTCTTCTTATAGTTAGGTGCTACTTTCTTTGGTTTTGGTACTTTTTTGATTGCATTAGCAATTTGCTTATCGTATTTTCTTTCTTTCTTTTGAATGATTTTAATCTCATCCTTAGTTAATTGAGCTTGTTCAAAAGGTACACCTTGTCCTCTTAACTTATCAATTTTTCTTTGGTCTAGGTCATCAACTAAAGTAATGACCATCCCCTCATCTCCCATACGGCCAGTTCTACCTGATCTATGTTTGAAGAACTCTAGTTTATATGGTAAATCAAAATGAATGATATGAGATGCTTTAAAATCGATACCACGTGAAAGTAAATCAGATGACACTACATATTGATATTTTAAATCATGAATGTCTTCTAAGATCTTTTTACGCTGTTTCACACCGATTTCTGATGAAAATGCTACTGCTTTAAATCCTCGATCTAAAACATAATTAAACACTTGGTTGATATCTTCATTTTTACTTACGAAGATAATTCCTAAATAAGGGTTAATGACATCTAAGACTCTTGCTAATGTAACTAAGCGATTACCATTGGTTTGAATTAATGGGAATGTAATATTTAATACTGTATCTTTTGTTGTATCAAATAATGTATAGCTACCAAAATATTTTTTAATGAATGGTTCCATTGATTTAGTTAATGTTGCTGACATTAATAAAAATTTCTCTACATTAAAAGTTGCAAGTACTGGATCAATCAAACTCATAAAGTCTTCATCAAACATCATATCTGCTTCATCTAAAATGAAATACTTAATTTCTTTTAAACTTAAAGCATTTCTTGTAATCACCATATCGATTAATTTAGCTGGCGTTGTGATAACTAAAGAAGGTTGACTTTTCTTTAATTTGTTAGCTTCTTTTTCCATATCGATTGAGCCATAATAACTTTTATAGATTATTGTATCATCGGTTTCTGATAACATTTTATCTACTTGTAAAACAAGTTCATTCGTTGGAAGTAAAATAACTGCTTGAGTGTATTCTGATGCTCTATTGATTCTTTCTAATAACGGTAAAAGGTAAGCGTGTGTCTTACCAGTTCCAGTAGGTGCCAAACCTACGATGTTGTTAGTTTTATCAAAATTTTCGATTATTTTTTCTTGAATCGGAGATAATGATTTAAAACCTAACTTTGTTAACATTTCATGTACTTTCATTTATATCACCTCAAGCATTATAACATAGAAACTATAGGAACTTTTGATATGTGAAAAGATTGTATGGGATTTTTCTATCCTTCTTAAGTAATAGGTTACTTAAATGTGCACCACATAATCTAACTTCATCACCTTCATAAGTTGATTCAAATAATGTTTCTAATTTATCTTTTAAAACGATTGGATCATCGGTGTAATCATCTAATGTGACAGACCTTGTAATAATTGATAAATCGGTCTTTTTCAACTTATATCCTATCGTTTTTGTCAACATCTCATGCCTTTTTAAACGTCTAATACTTTCATTTAATTGATTGAAGATTTCATCTAGAATAACAGAATACTCTTGTACATTATAATTAAATGTTGTCTCACTACTAATTGATTTAGGTATAGCATACTTATCAACATCTATAATATTTGAACTTTCACCTAAAATATCTTTTCGATACATTTGATAAGTTTCAGGTTTCATAACTTTCAGGATTTTATCGTAGTTATCTGGATTCATAAAATCACTAACTGTTTGAATACCTAGTTTATGAAGTTTTGGATAAGTCACTTTTCCAATACCATAGACATCAGCAATATCAAGCGGATATAGCATTTTTTCAACATCACGTTTTCTTAAAACAGTGATGCCTAATGGTTTTTTCATATCACTAGCCATTTTTGCAAGAAACAATGTTGGTGCTATACCAATACTACATGGTAATTGATGATCTTTATAGAGTCTTGTTTGAATTTCTTTAGCAACTTCTAAAGGATGTCTTGTTTCAGATATTTTTGTCATATCAACATAGGCTTCATCAATGGATGCCGGTAAGACCAAATCAGAATATTCTGAAAGTAAATCCATGAATAGTTTTGACTTCTCATGATAAAGATTAAAGTCGGTTGGAACCACGAGTAATTTAGGATAAATTTTAAGCGCTTCTGTTAACCCCATGGCTGCCTTAATCCCATACTTTCTAGCTTTGTAGGAAGCTGTGGAAATAACACCACGATTTGCTGATGTTTGACCACCAACAACAAAAACCTTATCCTTTAAGTAAGGCTCTTTAATGATTGCACATGACGCATAGAATGCATTCATATCAATATGGAAGATAATTTTAACATTTTTTTGCATGATATAACTTCCTTTACATTCTATTATATAGTATAATAGGACTAGTCGAAAAATTTTGGAGTGATAGAAATGGCAAATAAGAAAGTAAACAAAAAACCGAATCAAGTAGCTACTAAAAAATCAAAAGATGTTTTTACTGATCCAACAGAGTCAATTTGGGGTAAAATTGTTGTCGGTTTAATTATCTTTGGTACGATTGCAACCATCCTTATTGGTGCTATCATTACCGTCGTACAAGCTTTTAGTTAATCTATAAATTCATAGAACAAAAATAAAAAAATGAACTCTAGACCAAATTCTAAAGTTCATTTTTTACTTAGGATAACTACATTCATTTATTTGCATTTTATGTTAGTTTCCTTTAGCCTCTAAAAATACTGTAAGAAACATTTCACCGAGTAACTTCAAGAAGCTCTTTTTCTTTGTCTTGTTCATAACTTATTCCTCCTTTTATATAAGACTTTTAAAGAAGATATCTCTATCTCCTACCATTAATTTATTCGACTTACCCCTAGAAAATAAGTTTCTTAATTCTTTGGTATCATTAGTATAACACATATGAAAACAAAATGAAAGTTTTCATGCAATTATTTTCATGAAAATGTTTTCAACATCAAAGTATAATGAAAAAAGTGGTATTTTGACCACTTTTTTGTTGAATTTAATTCGTTTTTTGAATTATTTTAGTTATTTTTACGAAAACCTGTATGAAAATGGTTTTCATATTTTCCAATCAAACTACTTCAACTTGATAATCATATCGTATTGTTGAACGAATGATTTTGTAAATTCGTTCTTCATTAAGAAAACTTTTAATGAATCAACATATGGGAACGAAATTGCTAGTTTATTTAATGTAAAACCTTTCGCATAATTTGAAAGTAACGCTTTAGCGTATCCTTGGTTTCTATATGCTTCTTTTGTATAAAGATAGAATACTTTACCACTTGGTACAGCAGACATTACAGAAACCAATTCACCTTCTTGATAAATCCCATATGATTTTAAAACCGGAATCTTTTTCATATAAGAGAATCTGCCTTGAAAATTCAAGTGATGTTTAACCACTGAATTATGGATTTCTTCAACTGCTTCAATTGATATTTCTCTAATATCTAAATTTGAAGTATCAATTGTTTTCAGATTCTCTAGGTGATTTAATTCAAAGTAAATGATGTCAGATAAAATTTTATATCCATTTTTAAAGTAGAAGTTAATTGCTTTAACATTACCTTGTATAACTTCAAGATATAATCTTTCACAACCAAGGTTAACAGCTAATTCTTTATGTAGATTAAATAATGCTTGTGCTACACCATGTTTACGATATTCAGGTTTTACACATAAAGCACCACAACGAAGCGTTTTATATCCTTCATAGTTTTCATCTAGGCCACCCATAATGACACCGATGGGTTCTTCATCATCAAAGGTTACAAAAGAGTAGGCTTTATTATTTTCTTCTATACCTAGAAAATGTTTTGTTAGTAATTCTTCTGTTAATGTTAATTGAATAATGTAATCAATAAAACCAGCATTAAATGCCTTGACGACCACATCATTTGAAACTTCGCTCATATTTTTATAATGTATCATGAATCTTTCTCCTTAAGCTCATGTCTACATCTTAACACAAGTAATTTATCTAGTCACAAATTTAACTATAGAATGCATAAAATAGAAAATAAAGTGCATAAAAAAGAACCTATTAACTAGGTTCTATTTTGAAAGTAATGATTTTGCTTGTTCAATCGCAAACGGTGAGATGGAGTCATCGGATAACATACTAGCAATCGATAGAATTCTATCATCTTTAGATAATAGTTTTATAAAGGTTTGCATACGATCATCCACTTTTTCTTTATAAATATTAAAGTGATAATCTGCTTTAGCAGCAACTTGAGGCAAGTGTGTAATGACAAGTGTTTGAAGATCTTTTGATAAATCTTTCATCTTATTTGCAACCTTAGCGGCAGTCTTACCTGAAATACCAATATCAATTTCATCAAAAACTAGCATTGAAAGTCCCGAATTTCTAGCAAAAATAGATTTAAGTGAGAACATGAATCGAGCTTTCTCACCACCTGATGCAACCTTAGATAGTGGTTTAATTGGTTCACCTTCATTTAATGAAATCATGAACTCAACAACATCCACACCATTTTCACCTAATAGAACACCAACTTCAATTGGTTCAAACTCAATTTTAAAGACCGCTTTAGCTAAATCTAATTCTCGAAGATTTGTTGTCAATTCTTCTTCTAAATGTTTAGCTAATTTAACTCTGACATCATGCAGTTTTAAAGCATCTTGATATGCATCCATGTAGTACTTGTCAACGCGATCTGATACTTCCTTTAGATAGCCTTCATAATCACTAGATAATGCGAGTTCTTCTTTAATTTGTGAAAGATAATCAACCAACTCATTAATCGGTTTAGCATATTTAACTTCAATCTTATTCAACTCAAAAACTCTTTGTTGATACATATTAAATGCTTCATCATCAAAGTCTAAATTACGGAGTAATTGGTTTAAAGTTTTAATTGAATCTTCTAATGTATAGTAATTATCTTCTAATGTAGTTGCAAGATTCCCATATACTTTATCGAAATCAGCAATTTTAGACAATTGTTTAAAAGCTAGATATAAATCATCTAATTGAAAATTTTGCGAGTTCAAAGCTTCATTTGCTTGTTTAAGTGAGCTTTGAATTGTATCAAAATTCTTTAACTTTTCAATTTTCTCTTCTAACTCTTCTTTTTCATTTGGAATAAGTTTATAGCCTTCTAGCTCTTTCACTTGAAATGATAAGAAATCAATACGTTCTAAACTTTCTTTTTTCTTAGATTTTAAAGATTCCAATTTAGCTTTTTCTTCTAAATATTTACTTCTTTTAATTAAATACTTTTGAATTAAATCAGTTGTTTTATTCGTATCTATTTGGTCTACAAATGTCACATATGATGATTTGTCAAATAACATATATGTATCATTTTGACCATGAATTAATCCAATATTTGATGAGATTTGTTTAAGTTTGGCTAATGTAATAATATCACCATTTAATCGAATGGTATGACGACCTGAGTTATCAATTTCACGGTGCAAAGTTATTTCTTCTGGTAGTTCAAGTAACTTTTGTTGTGCTGATTTCAATTTAAAAACACCAGTAACCTCAGCTTTAGATTTACCGTGTCTAATAAATTCAGCATCACTACGTTTACCAAAGAGTAATGATAGTGATTCTAAAAGAATAGACTTACCACTACCGGTCTCTCCAGTTAGTGCTGTAAGTCCATCTTGAAATTCAATTTCTAAATCATCAATTAATGCAAAATTCTTAACCAATAATCTCTTTAGCATCTTAATCCCTCTCGATTAAAAATAGGAATTCTTGATTACCATCTTTACCTTTAATAGGTGAAGGTGTAAAACCTTTAATTTTAAAGCCAATTTCTATGATGGTTTTTGTATTCTTTTCCATGATACGTTTTAATACTTTTTCATCTCTAAGAATGCCTTTTTTATTCAAACCTTGGCCTTCAGCTTCAAATTGTGGTTTTAATAAAAATAATATACGCTTTGTGTAATCTTTTAAATATTTTAGTATTGGAAATACGGAAGTAAATGATACATCAATTAAAACTAAATCATTCAAAGGAATCGCTACATCCAGGATGTTTGTGCCTTCAAAATTAGATACTTGCGGATGATTTTTAAGATGTTCTACCATTTGATCATGACCAACATCATAAGCATAAACATGCTTTGCTCCAGCCTTGATTGAAAAATCTGTAAATCCACCTGTTGAAGCACCAACATCAATAACAATTAGACCATTTAGTGATATTCCAAATACATCAACTGCATGTTCTAACTTTTCACCAGCACGACTGGCTAAAAGATCAGATTTTAGTATTTCAAAGGTTTCATTCCCAGTCACTTCATAACCAGGTTTATTAATTGTCTTACCGTCAACTAAAACAAATCCCCTCTTAATGAGATCTGATATTCTCGAACGGGACAAATCTTTATTTTTCTCAGAAAGGTAAATATCTAGTCTCATTCTTTAGTTTCTACAATTAAATTTTGTGCTTGTTCAATCATGTCATAAAGCGATTTAGATAACTCTAAACCTTCTTTATATTTCTTAATAGAGTCTTCTAAAGTAATATCTTTACTTTCAAGAGCTTTAACAACTGATTCCAACTTCTTCATTGTTTCTTCAAATGATAGTTTTTCACTCATGCTTTTTTACCTCTTTTTCCATAACTTGGGTTTTTAATTTACCGTCTTTTAATTCAATTGTTATTAAATCATTCACTTTTACATCCGCTATACTTGTTAACACTTGATCATCTTTCATGGTTAAGGCGAAACCTCTTTCCATAACCGATAATGGGTTAATGTTCTTAAGATTTTCTCTTAAACGATTAAACTCATACATTTTATCTGTTAAGATATTTTTATAGTTTTGACCAAGTTTATAAATTAAATCTTTAAGTCTTTCATTTAAACGATCAATCTTATCTTTTGGAGAAATTAAACGTTGTGAGAGTAAAGATGTTTGATATTTTAAATCTAACATTTTAACTTGATATGTTTGATTTAATTTAGACACTAACGTCTTTGTGTTTTTAATTTCTTGATCAAGTTTAGCTTTAGGACTTGAAACTATGAGTCTCTCATCTAGATTTAATAAGTTTTGACGAAGGTTTTTAATCTTCTCTTTAATATAGTAGTTTAAAAGTCTTTGTTTTTCTTTTATATCAATTTTTAAATCTAAGACATTTGGTGTAGCAAGCTCTGCAGCTGCTGTTGGTGTAGGAGCTCTTAAGTCAGAAACGAAATCAGAAAGTGTGGTATCTGTTTCATGTCCAATTGCTGTAATGATTGGAATCTTTGATTCGTGAATAGCAACAACCACTTCGGCTTCATTAAAACTCCATAAATCTTCAATAGAGCCGCCACCACGACCTAGAATAATCACATCCACCAATCCTTCTTTATTGGCTTGTTTGATTTTCTTAACTAAATCATCTTTTGAACCTTCACCTTGAACAAGTGCTGGATATAAAACAATCTTTGTCAATAAATATCTTCTTGACACAGTGTTTTTAATATCTTGGATAACTGCACCAGTTGGGGATGTAATGACACCAATAGCTTTTGGAAACTTCGGTATTGGTTTCTTTAAAGCTTGATCAAAATATCCCATTAATTCAAATTCTTTTCTTAACTTTTCATATTTTAAGAAAAGCTCACCAACACCATCAAGTGTCATTTGATAAATAGAAATTGAATATGAACCGCGTGCTTCATATACTGAAATGTATCCTTCAACTAATACTTGGTCACCATCTTTTGGTTTAAAGTTAATACCTTTAGCATATGTTGAAAACATCATAGCCGATATTTGTGCTTTATCATCTTTTAAACTAAAGTAAAAATGACCACTTGAATGGGCCTTAAAATTAGAAATTTCCCCTTTAAGTAATATTTTCTTTAAATGGGGATCGTTTTCTAATTTGACTTTTAAGTATTGAGTTAGTGCAGATACAGTCAAGTATTGTGGGTTCAACGTGTACTTATACCTTTATAAATATTATCAAGTAAACGATTCGTAAACTTGTGTTGTTTTTCATCATCTAAATCCGAAAATTCTTTTGATAAATCGATACCTAAATTGATGACTTTAATTGGGTCTATTTCCCCTTTTAATAATTCATATGTTGCAATTCTTATGATTGCAAGATCAACTAGGTTAAGTCTGTCAATCGTATAATTAACTAAATTTTTAGCAATAACACTATCGATTTCTGATAATGTTTCAATCATATCGACGACTTTTAATTTTAAATCTGCATCAAGTTTTTCAAAATCTTTGAAGGTAGTATCTCCAAAGAAAGCATATTGATACATGATTTCCATTAATTTTGTATATATTTCAAATTGTTCGTTCATAATATTAAAACCTCGAAATCATTATAACACTTTTTCTTTTAAGAAAAAAGAAAGGACCCTGTAAAAGGTCCTTTAGATTAAGCAAACATGAATTCTCTGTATGCTTCGTCCATCCAACTCTTTAAATCATTGTCAAAACGATAGAATTCGTGTGAAAATAACGAAACATCTAAGTTGAATGCATATTCAATTCTTTCATCCCAAACAAATTCTTCATCAGCTAATAATTCATCTAGAACGTCTTGACGAACTGGTGTGTATCCTAATTCCCAAGTATTTTCTAAAGTCATTTCATATGAAGAAATAAAGTTAATAAATTCATAAGCTAAGTCAACGTTAATCGCATTCGTTGGAATAACAAATCCATCAACCCAAACGTTTGAATTTTTTGGAACAAAGTATGAGTATCTTTCTGTTTCTTGTAAGATATAAACTGCATCCCCTGAGTAAACCATAGCAACATCATAAGGTACATTTCCACCAACTGCTTGGTCTAGGATTTCATCAGATAAAACGTAAGTGTTCGCACCTTTTGCACCAATTAAGAAGTTCTTAGCAGCTGTGATATCAGCTTGTGTTGCATCAGCCATTTTAACAACTGGATCTTGAGCATATAAAGCCGCCATGAAAGCATCTCTTGATGAATCATAAATCATCTTAGTAACAGATTGATCACCTAAAATTGCCCAACCTTGTTCTTCTAATTTCGCTTCTAAACCTTCTTTTTCATTGTCATAAATTAAACCAATTGTACCCCAGTAATATGGCATAGCATAGTTTAATAAGTCAAATCCAGCTTCATCTAATTCTTCTAAAGCATTAGCTAAACCAACTGTGAAATCTGCTTGGTCAAAATCTATTTTTTCCCAATCTAATTCTTGGATTAAACCTTCTGATGCAAATTGTTCAATTGCATAATCAGATGGAATAATTAAATCGTAACGATTAATTCTTGCTTGATTGATTGCAGATTCATTTGAGTCAAAAGTTCTTAATTCAACTTTTACTCCATATTCTGCTTCGAATGCTTCAACTACACTTGAAGCAATGTATTCTTTTGGTAAAAAAATCACTAAATCACTTGAAGCACATGCTGTCATGACAAATGATGCGAATGCGACAAAGGCTAAAGCCCACATTTTTTTCATTTTATTCTTCCTCTCTCTTCTCATTTTTTGATTTTACTAAATCATAAACAACTTTAATACCAATGACAAGCATTATAATTGTTGATAATGCGTTAACGCTTGGTTCAATACCTCTTGTTAAACTATATAAGTAAACTGAGATATTTTGAATACCTCCAGATGATAATACCGAGATGATATAGTCATCAAAAGAGATTGTAAATGCCATTGCAGCACCAGCTAAGATCACACCACTTAATTGTGGAAGGATAACTTTGAATAGCGCTTTTACAGGCGTTGCTCCTAAATCGTATGCAGCTTCTTGAATGTTAGGATCAAGTGCTCTAACTTTAGGATAAATTGTAACAAATGCATATGGTGCACTAATTGAGATATGGGCAATGATCATTGTTGCCATACCTGGAACGATTGATATCGAAATTAAGAATAGCAAGAATGCTACTGCTGTTAAGACATCGGGTGAAATAATAGGTATATTATTTACATTCAAAACAATTTCTCTAAATATCTTTCTTTGTTTAGATAATGCTAAAGCAGCTAATGTTGCAAGAATTGTTGATACAACTGTTGAAACGATAGATACAAATAACGAAACAAAGATTGCATTACTTAAGTTTCTGTTTGTGAAAATATCAGCATACCATTTAAAACTGAACCCTTGATAAACTGTTTGAGAAGCCAACTCATTGAATGAGAAAACTACCATAGTAATTAACGGTATATATAAGAAGGCAAGTACTAATCCAATAAAGACCCAAGATACTGGATGTAATTTCTTAATCATTAGAAAGTACCTCCTCATATCTATTTAACAGCTTCATAATACCTACAATAATTAATAATGAAACTGTTAAGACGAGTGCTACTGCTGCCATTTGTCCAAATTGAGATTCATTATATAAAAACTCAATTAAGTTACCAATCATCTTTCGATTACCAGATGTTAAAATTTCAGGAACTACAAGTGTTGTTGTTGCTGGTAATAAGACAACTAAACAACTTGAGAATACACTTGATAATGTAAGAGGTACAACCACTCTAAAAATTGTTTGGAATTTATTTGCACCTAAATCAGCTGCACCTTCAAATAAATTCTCATCAATTTTAGTCATTTGAGTATAAATTGGTAAGAACATATACGGGAAGTAAAGGAAAATCATACCAATAATAATTGAGTAATCATGTCCTAAGAAAATTGCATTAGCTGGGAATGATTTATCAAAACCTACAACTAGGTTACCTGCTAATAAGAAAACATTCTTAAGCGAGTGAATCAAAATAAGTGAGTTGATCCACATACTTGCTGTTAAAAATAAAACTAATATTGCTTGAGTTCTTCTCTTTAATCTTGAAACCATAAAGGCAAGAGGATAACAAATTGCTAAACAAATTAAGGTTGAAACAATAGCTAACCAGATTGACTCTAGTAAACTTTTAAAAACATAATCCGAGGTTAAAAATATACCAAAGTTTTCAAATGAAAATCTAATATTAAAGATATTTGCTTGTGCATTTGATGTAAATGCATAAAGCATCATAATCAGTAACGGAAAGATGACAAACACTACTAAGAATACATAATAAGGAATACCTAATATGCTATCAAAGTAGAGTTTCTTTTTCTTATCCGCTCTTGGTTGATTGCGGATGATTTGTTCCATTACCAGACCTCCATCACATGGATATCTTCTGGCCACCAGTCTAAATCGATTTCACTACCTTCAGCTTTAAAATCGGTTGTATGAACAGTATATGTTCTATGTTCAGTTTTTACATTGATTTCAAAATGAACGCCTTTAAATGCTACTGAATCAACAACTCCTGGTATTTTACCTTTGCCACGTTCAACAATATCTAAATCTTCTGGACGAAGCACAACTTCAATTTCTTGATTATCATTAAACCCTTTATCTACACATTCAAAGTCTTCGCCATCAAAATGAACTAGGTAATCTTTTTTCATGATACCAGGAACGATATTTGATTCACCAATGAAATTAGCAACAAAGCGGTTTACAGGTTCATTATAAATATCAATTGGTGTACCTACTTGTTGAATTTCACCTTTATTCATAACAACTATTTTGTCACTCATAGTTAAAGCTTCTTCTTGATCATGCGTTACAAAAATAAATGTAATACCGGCAGACCTTTGAATTTCTTTTAACTCATATTGCATTTCTTGACGAAGTTTTAAGTCAAGGGCTGCTAGTGGTTCGTCAAGTAGTAATACTTTTGGTTCATTAATTAACGCACGAGCAATTGCAACTCTTTGCATTTGACCACCTGATAGTTTATTAATTGGTCTTGTTTCATAACCTTCTAAGTTAACCATCTTTAAGTATTTAGCTACTTTTTCTTCAATAATAGATTCAAATGCTTTTTTAGAAATAAACTTAGCTTTAATTGCAGCAATCTTTTGATTAAGCTCTGCTTTTAATGATGCCTTATCAGTTGATTCTTTAATTTTTACTGCATATGCTTTCTTTAATTCTTCAATTTCTTCTTTGAACGCAGCATTTCTGTCTTTAACACGTAGACCAAAAGCAACATTTTCAAAAACATTTAAATGAGGGAACAATGCATAACGTTGGAATACGGTATTAGTCGGTCTTTTATACGCAGGAAGTTGTAAAATATCCTCTCCATCAAATAATACCTCACCACTTGTTGGTTCAACAAATCCACCAATAATACGTAATGTAGTTGTCTTACCACACCCAGATGGTCCTAGAAAAGTTACAAACTCATTACTCTTAATTTCTAAATCAATACCACGTAGTACAACTTGCCCGTTATACTCTTTTGTTACATCTTTTAATTGGATTAATGCTGCCATCGCTAGGTCCTTTCTATTTTGTGTTTACTCACAGTAATTTTTAAAAAGAAATTTTCTTTCAAATGTTTAGTATATATTAACACAAGGTTAAACTATAATAAACAGACTGCATATATTATATATAATAATTGCAAAATGTCAACAAATTAAAACTACATTTTTAAATAAAAAAACAACCTATTTTAGGTTGTTATTTATTAACAAGCATCAGGCATATAATCAGTTTGAATACGAACTGTATGCGCATCAATTTTGTCGGTAAATCTAAC
This sequence comes from Acholeplasma sp. ORD1043, assembly GCF_057808485.1. Lineage (NCBI taxonomy): Bacteria > Bacillati > Mycoplasmatota > Mollicutes > Acholeplasmatales > Acholeplasmataceae > Acholeplasma > Acholeplasma sp. ORD1043. The sequence continues at coordinate 81,667 of NZ_JAQLOJ010000001.1, forward strand.
ATCGATTTCAGCTAAATTTAACCACTTTAATTGTTCTTCTGTTAGAGGTGTACGCATACGGTCAGTTATGATATATTTCGATGGCTTTTCTTTTTCCAAAAACTCTTTAACTGTCATATCAATTACCTCCTTGACACAATTATTCTACCACCAAAGTGTTAAATAGAATTTTTTATGCTTCAATCCCCACATTTTGATAGATTTGATCAATAAACTTTAAGTAACCATCTAATTTAAATATTTCATCAATCTCTTCTTTATTAAGGATACTATTTATTTCTTTTGAATCTTTTAATAATTGGCTTAACGGTTGTTTTAGGTCAAAGGCTTTAAATGTTAAACCTTGGACAAGTTCATAAGCTTTTGTACGAGATAAATCTTTTGCTAGTAAAGCTTTTAAAAGTTTTTGACTAAAAATTGCTTGATAATTTAAATCAATATTTTCACGCATTTTTTCTTCATTTACAACAAGGTTTGATAATGTGTAGTCATATCGACGTAACATGTAGTAAATGAGTGAGGTTGCATCAGGAATTATGATACGTTCAGCTGATGAATGAGAAATATCTCTTTCATGCCAAAGATTAATATTTTCATTGGCAGTTACAACAAAACCTCTTAAAACTCTTGCTATACCTGACATGTTTTCTGATGCTACAGGATTCTTTTTATGAGGCATTACTGATGAACCTTTTTGGTTTTTACTAAAGGCTTCTTGTACTTCACCAACTTCAGTTCTTGATAAGTGTCTTATTTCAGTCGCTATTTTATCAATTGAACTTCCGATTAATGAAATCACTTGTATATAAAATGCATGTATGTCGCGAGAAATGACTTGAGTAGAAATCGCCACCTCTGATAAACCTAATTCTTCAAGTGCTATTTTTTGAACGATAGGATCAATATGAGCAAAGTTACCAACAGCACCAGAAATTTTCCCCACTTCTATTTCACGACGAGCTAATTTGAAACGTTTTAAATGACGTTTAAATTCGTCATAATAAAGTGCAAACTTTAATCCAAAAGTTGTGATGTCTGCATGCATTCCATGCGTTCTTCCCATGGTCATTGTGTGCTTATATTGGATTGCCACCTTTTCTAATGTTTTAATAAAATCAATCAATGCTTTCTCAATTAAGGTATTCGCTTCTTTTATTTGAAGTGCGTAAGCAGTATCCACAACATCATTTGAAGTTAACCCATAGTGAAACCAATTCCCTTCATCACCAAGGGTTTCTGTTACTGCTTGAGTAAAGGCTATGACATCATGCTTAGTTTCTTTCTCAATTTCATAAATTCTTTCCAAATTGAAAGAAGCCTTTGTTAATTTTTGATAAGTTGCTTCATCAAATAAACCTAATTTTTGATGGGCCAAACTTGATGCTAATTCTACTTTTAAATAGGTTTGAAACTTATTCTCATCGCTCCAAAGTTTTTTAAAAACCGGATCTGTATATCTATCAAGCATAACAATACCTCCACAATATGATTATAACAAAAAGAGCTATGCTTTCGCATAACTCTTTACTCATTTCTTATTCATCATTCTTTTTAAATGTGTCTTTTGATTCTAAGATCCCTGTAATTGGTACGATTAAGAAGACTAACCAAGCAAATTGGAAACCTTCAAAGAATCTTCCAATCAACATAAACGCTGCAAGTGCAACAAATGGAGTAAAAGCAACAATGTTTTTAAAACCATTACCTTTGATAATACCAACCACTGGAATTAATAATAGAATAATCCAAGTCCAACTTCTTTCACCTTCAACAAAGATGAATACAAGTGCATAAGTTGCTAAAATTAACAGAATGATTGCTGCCAATAGTGGCGCATCTTTCCATAAACTTTTACCATTTGCTTCAAATTTAATATCACCTGATAATAATGCAAATGCAACTGGAATTAAATATGCAAGATATGCAATATCAGCATATTCAGTATAGAAGAATAATGAAAGATGAAGTGCAACTGCTACTAGAATTAATCCTGCTGTGATTAATCTTGAAAGAGTTAATTTGTTTGTAAAGATTGCGATTAAACCAATGAGTGCATAAAGGAAATACCCGTAAGCATAGAATGGTGCATAGAAATAACCAATCAAAATGTATGCAACTGTAATTAATAACGGTGATAATGCTATAAATTTACCATCTTTAGCTTTAACATTTAATGAAATAGCAGTAATTGGAATAATGAGAAATACTAACCAAATTGGATGCCATAAACCGGTTGTAAAGCCAACTGTAAAGAATGTCACAACTGCTGCAAATGGAGTTAATGCAACTACTTTATCTTTACCTTCAACATTCACAAGGATCGCAATTACTGGAATAAGTAAGAAAGCTAACCAACCATAGGTGTAACCACCTTTTACTAAATTACCTAAAAGGAAGAAAGTAATTAATGCTACAAATGGTGAAATCGCTACTAATTTGTTCCATTTATTTTGATAATGGTTTAAATCACCTTTCATATTATGATAGATAGATTCTGCACTACCTAATCTTTGAATGACTTCTTCATCTGATAAGCCAGCATCTTTTGCTTCATCAAATAACATTTCATAATCATCTAGTACTTTATTGATATCTGCTTGTACAACTTTTTGTTTCTTTAAGTAAGTATATAATTCATTTAAATAACTTCTTTTCATTTTATTTTAGTTCCCCTTTTAATATTTTCATTACGTTTTCTATGAATGATTGCCATTCATTCTGATAAGTTTTTAAACTTTCTTTTCCTTGATTGGTGATTCGATAGTATTTTCTTGGTGCACCATGTGGACTTTCTTGCAAATATGTTTCAAACATATCTTGCTCGGTTAATCGTCTTAAGATTGGGTAAATTGTATTTTCGTTTACATCTAACAATTTGGATAATTTCTCAATGATTTCAAATCCATACATATCTTGATCATCCACGATTTTTAGAATACAAATTTCAATAACCCCTTTTTTAAATTGCGTATTCAATATTTCACCTACTTTTTTTACTATTGTGTATTGCACACTACTATAATATCACTAGTACTGTGTAATACGCAATACCTTTGCTTAACTTTTTTTATGTTTTCTAATAATTATTTAAAAATAAAAAAACTAGAACATAAATGTTCTAGCTTTGAATTCTTTTATTCGATATTTTGATAATTTACTGTGTGATATTTTGTGATAAGTGCTTCTAAATCAATTTCTTGTTCTTCATCAACACCAGGAACTTTAAAGCCATTGATTTGATAAAATTCATCTAAAAAGAGTTTAGTACCAGGTAGTTCTAAGAAGTTTGGTGCTTCAGCTTGAGCCATTAATGCAGCTACTTCTCTTTGAGTTTGATCTTCCATTTCTTTATGATCAATGCGAATTCTACCTAAGTTATCAAGAATTCTTTGTGAACCATAAACCATATCTTTAAATAATCTATGTTTATGTTCAAGGGTTGTTTCATGTGTACCTTTTTTAGTCATTACATCAAATAAGTATGATACGTAAATTGGCATTTGAGGAATAAATACAGATGCTTTTGAAACAATTGCTTTAGAAGATGAGATTAATGCTTCACCTTGGTACTTTTCCTTTAATAATGAATCCATTTTAAGTACAGTTGCTTCTAAATCTTCTTTGGCTTTACCAATTGTACCTGAACGATAAATATTATCTGTATTTTTACCACCTACATATGTGTATGAGATAGTTTTAAACCCTTCAGCTAAAACACCAGCTTTTTCAAGTGTCATAACCCAATCGTACCAATCAGACCCACCCATAACAAAGACAGTATTTTTTACTTCTTCTTCGGTTGCAGGTTCGACTGTTAATGGTTCAACTGTTAATGATTTAATATCAATTGTCTTACCTACTGCAGGTTCACCTAAAGGTTTGATTGAGGAACGAATTAATTCACCTGTCTCAAAGTTTTTTCTAGCACCAGATGCAAGTGAGTAAACGAGCAAGTCAATCTTACCAAACTTTTCTCTAATCGTTTCTAAAACGTGTTGTTTCATATTTGGACTAAATGCATCTCCATTAAAATCAAGATGAATTTGGTTTAAACCTTTTACTTGATCTTGGAAGAAAAGATTGTTCCAGTACCCAGCAGAACCAGTTTTCGATGTGGTTGCTTGGTTTTCAAATGAAACGTTGATGGTGTTTGCACCAGCATTAAAAGCAAGTGACAATCTCGTAGCTAATCCGTAGCCTGAAGACCCACCAATAATTAAAACATTTTTAGGACCATGAAATGAACCTAACTTTTTAACTTCTTCTACATAATGCTCCATCATTTTTTGAATTCCTAATGGATTTGAATTTGTAAAAAAGTTAGAACGAATCGAAGGTTTGATAATCATAAGTACTTCTCCTTAGTTTAAAAAGTTTAAGTCCTATTCCTTGATGATTGATGTTGAATGTTCTAAATGTTTATGACGTTCTGGATATAGTTTTGTTGCGATGGCTTGAATAGCTGTTGCTGCTTCACCTTGGCCAGTTGAAATTAATCTAACCTTACCTGGATAACTTACACCATTTCCAGCTGCATAAATGCCTGGAACATTAGTTTGCATGGTGTAGTCAACTTCGATTAAACCTTTTTCACCTTTGATTCCCCATTCTTCTAAACGAGATTTAGAAAGTAGGAATCCATAGTTAACTAAAATATAATCAACCGGTAAATTAGTTACTTCACCTGTTTGTACATGTTTAATTACGAGTTCTTCAGCTAATTCATTGCCTAATACATTTTCAATTAAATAAGGCGTTAGGATCGTACCTAATGACTTAAATTCATCAACAGTTGTTGGAAGTGCTCTAAATTCATTTCTTCTATGAACAAGTGTCACATCTTTAGTATAAGCGGCAACAGAAACTGCCCAGTCAAGTGCTGAATCTCCACCACCAAGTACTACTACTTTTTTATCTTTGAAAATGTTTAAATCGTTAACAAAATATAAGATGTTACTAAAATGTTTATCTACTTTTAGTCGTTGTGGAACAAATCCACCACCACCATGAGCAATTAAAACATTTTTAGTTTCATAAACTGACTTTTCAGTCTTAACAATGAAATAATCGTCTTTTTTAATGATATCGATTGCTTCTTCACCATAATAAATAGGAACTTCTGATTTAAATCTTTCCAGTTGTTTGACTTGTTCGTCAATATATGTTTTCGCAACTACTTTTGGAAAACCTGGAATATCATAAATTAATTTGTCTTTATAGACGGCAGTTAATTGACCACCTGGTTCGCCACTTGATTCAATAACAGCGGCATTTAATTTTCTTAATCCTGCTAAAAACGCAGCATATAAACCGGTTGGACCGGCTCCAATGATTAATACTTCTAACATGTTACACACCTCTTCTAATCTCCTAATTAGTATAACATGCTAGATTTTTTTATAAACTTTTTATGCTTATCTCATCATAAATGATGTTTTTTTATAATTAATACTTGAAAAATCTATTTACAACATCATCTGGTATCACATAATACACACAATATGCTAAAACAATTTTCACAATATCCCATACATAATAAGGTAAAAATGCAGTAATGGATGCAATTATTGATGTATGTGCAACAGATGAATAAACTGTAATTCCAAATAAATACAATACAACTAGGCCAAATAGCAAGATGACAGGAATATCAATGAGTAAATTTTTATTTCTTGATTTGAAAATTGAAATACCAATTGATACGAAAAGAAAACCAATCAAGAACCCACCAGTATATGATACAAATGCCTGTGGTCCACCACCAGTTGTAAAAACTGGTATACCTATTAATCCTACAGTTAAATAAATTAACACACTTAGGAATGCATCTTGTGGTTTTAAAATTAAACCAGCTAAGATGACAAATAAGGTTTGGAGAGTAAATGAAACTGCTCCAATCGGTACTTGAATGAATGCTGACACTGCAATTAATGCTGCAAATGTCGAAATAATCGCCATCCTACGAACTGTCATAGGCTTCTCCTTTTTAAAAGTAATTTTCTAAAAGTGATGCCATTAATTTAGAAAATACTGCGCGAACATTTTGTAACTTCTTTGTTAAAAGATATAAAGATGTCGCTTTAAATCCTGAAAATAACATTTGATTGACATTTAGACCAATACCAATAATGACATAATCAAAGTTTTTCTCGTTGCTTTTAGTTTCAATTAAAATCCCACATATCTTCTTATCATCAACATAAACATCATTTGGCTCTTTAAAGTAGACATCTAACCCAAATGAACCTAGTGTTTGGAAAATCGAACTCTTAATCCATTCTTTTATTGTGATGATTTGATCAAAAGGTATATCTTTTAAAAGTAAACTAAATAATAAGTTTTTACCACGAGCAGCATTCCACTTACGGTCGAATTGACCACGCCCAGCTGTTTGATAATCAGCTCTTACAACTGTAAACGAAGGTAATTCTTCATACTTAGATTTTAAGTAATCATTTGTAGAATTTACTTGTTTTAATTCAATTAGTTTTACTTTTGCCATAGTTTTTTATTGAACAGCAAAACTAATTTCTGCTTCACATACTAATTGACCTTCAACCCAAGCTTGAGCTGTACCAAAGACAAATGGTCCACGAATCTTTGTTAATTTAGTTTCAACTTTTAAAGTGTCTCCTGGTCTAACTTGACGACGCCATTTAACATTGTTGGCACCAGTAAAGAATCCAATCTTCCCTTGGAATTCAGGAATTCTAAGTAATGCAATCGCACCAACTTGAGCCATAGTTTCTAAAATTAAGACACCTGGCATCACAGGATAAGTTGGAAAATGCCCTTTAAAATAGTATTCTTCTGCTTTTACATACTTTACAGCTAGACAACGTTCTTTATCATCAAGTTCTAATACTTCATCAACCATCAAGAATGGATCACGATGAGGTAGAACTGCCATAATTTGTTCACGGTTCATTAACGCCATATATTAACCCTCATATTTCTTAAAGACTAAAACTGCATTTTGACCACCAAATCCTACGTTAATATTTACCGCATATTCAAGAGATCTTGTTACAGCTTTATTTACTGTATAATTCAAATCACAATCAGGATCTGGAGTTTGGTAATTAATTGTTGGTGGAATTAATGATGTTTGAAGAGCCTTCACACATACAATTGATTCAACCGCACCAGTTGCACCTAACATATGACCTGTAGCACCTTTTGTTGATGAAATGTTTAACTTATAAGCATGATCACCAAATGCTTTTTTAATACCTAATGTTTCAATTTTATCGTTTAAAGTTGTCGATGTACCATGGGCATTAATGTATCCGACTTTTTTAAGATCAACATTACCATCAGCTAGAGCTACTCTAATTGCTTCTGTTAAACCTTCAGCTTCATCATCTGGAGCAGTCATATGGAATGCATCTGATGTTGAACCATATCCAACAATTTCAGCATAAATTTTAGCCCCACGTGCTTTTGCATGTTCATATGCTTCTAAAATTAACACCCCAGAACCTTCACCCATAATAAAACCATTTCTATCTTTATCAAATGGACGTGAAGCGATTTTAGGATCTTCTGTTGTAGATAAAGCTTTAATTGATGAGAATCCTGCAATACCAGTTTCATTAATTGAAGCCTCAGAACCGCCTGCGAATGCTAAATCTAAATAACCATCACGAATCGTTCTAAATGCTTCACCAATTGAGTTAGTAGCGGCAGAACATGCTGTAACAACTGGAATGTTTGGACCCTTCACTTTAAATTTCATCGAAATCATACCACCCACCATATTCACGATTGAATTCGGAATAAAGAAAGGTGATACTCTGTCTGGTCCGCGAAGTGCTTTATTCGTAATACCTTCTTCTAATGTTGATAAACCACCAATACCACTTGTTACATAAATACCAAAGCGATATGGATTATAATCCTCTGGTTTCAATTTAGCATCTTCATAAGCTTGCATCGCGGCAATCGTACCGATGACCATGATACGATCACTTCTTTTAATATCTTTTTTATCTAGATATTGTTCAAAATCTATATTTTTTAATTCACCAGCAATTTTAACTTTTGATTTTTCAGTATCAAATAATGTAATGTAATCAATACCACCAACACCATTTACTAAATTCGTAAAAGTTTCTTCAACTGTGTTACCGACTGGAGATAAGACACCTAGTCCTGTAATTACGACTCGTCTTTTCATGAGATAAGTCTTCCTTTCATTTAGATTAGATGGTTAGTCCGCCATCAATATCAACAACTACACCTGTAATATATCTTGCATCTTCACTAGCTAAGAATCCAACTAAATTTGCGATATCTTCTGGTTGACCATAAGTTCCTAATGCTATATGTTTTAGCATTTCATTTCTAACTTCTTCTGGAAGCTTTTTAGTCATTGCAGTTTCAATAAAGCCTGGTGCTACCGCATTTACTGTCACACCTCTGCTAGCAAATTCTTTTGCTAGTGTTTTTGTAATACCAATGACACCTGCTTTTGCTGCACCATAGTTTACTTGACCAACATTACCATATTCACCAATAACAGATGCAATGTTAATAATTCTACCATAACCTGATTTTAATAAAACTCTAGCAGAATGTTTTGAAATGTTAAATACCCCTTTAAGGTTTGTATTAATAACTCTATCGAATTGAGTTTCTGACATACGTAAGATTAATGCATCATCTGTAATACCAGCGTTATTTACAACGATGTTTAAGGTGCCAAATCTTTCCACTGTCTTATCGATTAGTTGTTGAGCTGATTCAAAGTTAGATACATCGGCGTGTAATGCAATTGCTTCAACGCCATAAGTTTGTTCTAATTCTTTTGCAACCACTTCTGCTTCTTCAGGTCCAACAAAATAGTTAACTACTATGTTTGCTCCTAAAGCCGCTAATTTCGTTGCGATTGCTCTACCAATACCAGTTGAACCACCGGTTACTAAGGCTACTTTTCCTTTTAAACTCATTTATAAAATCTCCTTTATATTTTGGATATCTTCGTAAGAAGATACATTGAATACTTTTGCATCAGCACTAATTTTTTTGACTAAGTTAGCTAGCACTTGGCCGGGACCAACTTCTAAAAAGTGAGTGTATCCATCTGCAATCATATTTTCAATCGACTGTTTGAAATAAACAGGCGATGAAATTTGAACTTCAATTTCTTGTAATACATTATTTTTATCAAGTGGTTTTGCATTTGAATTTGCATAAACAACACTATGATGATCATTTAATTTAAAATGACTTGCATATTCTTTTAAAACAGAACCTGCATATGCCATGTAAGGTGAATGGAATGCTCCACTTACATTTAGTGGAATTGCACGACGTGCACCGCGTTCTTTTGCTAACTCAACTGCACGAAGTACTGCATTTGCCTCACCTGAGATGACAAGTTGTCCTGGTGCGTTGTAATTGGCTGCTACAACGACTTCATTTGGTGTTGAGACTTCTTTACAGATTACTTCTACTTGTTCATCAGTAAGCGATAGAATAGCGGCCATTTTTCCTTGAGTTCTAGTTCCCATTTCGGCCATTAATTCAGCTCTTTTTTTAATGATTTGTAATAAGTCAAAATCATTATAGAATCCTGCTGCATAAAGGGCAGTAAATTCACCTAATGAAAACCCTAGATAACCATCTGCTTTTAATCCATATTTTTCTCTTAATAGATCTAAAATGAGAATTTCTACTGCGACCATTAAAGGTTGTGTAAACTTGGTATTATGGATTTTCACTTCATCTGCAAGTAAACTTTCTAAATGAAGATTAGTGGTTAAAGAAAATTGTGTCAATCTTTCCTTGAGTTGTGGTTCTTTTTCAATAAAATCTAAACCCATACCAGGAAATTGAGCTCCTTGACCTGAAAATAAAATAGCTAATTTCATTTTTCTATACCTTTAAGATAGCTGCACCCCAAGTGAAGCCACCACCAAAACCAATCATTAATGCACGTTTCGGTTCCTTATGCTTTTGTTTATACTCATCTAATAGAATTGGGATACTAGCAGATGATGTATTACCATATTCATCAATATTAACTAAGAATCTTTCAAGTGGAAGATTCATGTCTTTTGCTACACTTTGAATGATTCTTATATTTGCTTGGTGAGGAATGATTAAATCAATATCATCGAGTGTTAGATTTGCTTTTTTAAGTACTTGTTCGATTGCTTTTGGCATAATATCGGTTGCAAATTTATAGACTTCTCGTCCATCCATTTTAACAAGTGGGTCGATCCAAAGAATACCTGTATCATCACCTCTAGAACCATTGAAGAAATGAATTTCATCTGTTGGATCTTCTGATTTTTCTAAAATTACTGAACCTGCACCATCACCAAACAAGATACATGTTCCACGATCAGTATAATCTAGAATTGAAGTCATGTGTTCAGAACCAATAACAAGTGCTGATTTATGATTTCCTGCTAAAAGTAAACTTGATGCAACTTCTAATGCATATACAAATCCAGAACATGCTGCATTGACATCAAATGTCATCACATGGCGATCATTTAGACCCAATTTTGCTTGAACTAAGTTGGCAATTGATGGGGATTTCATTGGGTTTGTAATACTTGCAACCACAATCAAATCTATTTTATTCACGTCATAATTTGTGTTTTCAATTGTTTTTAAAGCTGATTTATATGCTAAATCAATTGCATTTTCATTTTCAGCAACATGACGACGCTTAATCCCTGTACGTGTTGTAATCCATTCATCATTTGTATCAATGAATTTTGCAAAATCATCATTTGTCATGACTTTTTCTGGTACATATCGTCCAGTTCCGATAATTTTAATGTAGTTTTTATTCATCTTGTAATACGCTATCTTCGATTTCTCCCATGCGTCTAAACTTTTTATAACGTTTAGCAAGGAGTACATCGATAGATTCCTTCTTTAGTTTAGATAGATGTTTTATTAAGGCTTTCTTTAAATTGTTTAAACCAACCTCAGGTTCAACGTTTAAACCTTTACCTTCATTAATAATTTCATCTATAATGTGTAATTCTTTTAAATCATCAGCTGTTAATTTCATATGAACAGCAGCTTCTTTAGCTTTGGTACTGTCTTTGAATAATATTGATGCAAATCCTTCTGGTGAAAGAATTGAATAAATCGAATTCTCAAACATTAGAATTTCATCTCCAATACCAATAGCTAGTGCACCACCAGAACCACCTTCACCAAGAATAACAACAATAATTGGTGTTTTTAAATTCATAGATTCTTTTAAATTTAGTGCGATTGCTCCTGCTTGTCCACGTTCTTCAGCACCAAGTCCTGGATATGCACCTGGTGTATCAATTATTGTAATAATTGGACGTTTGAATTTTTCAGCTTGTTTCATTAAACGGAGTGCTTTTCTATAGCCTTCTGGGTGAGGCATACCGAAATTTCGTTTAATTTTATCTTCTGTATTTGTTCCCTTTTCTTCTGCAATAATTGTTACTGGCACATTATTAACAGATGCAATACCACCAATAATTGCGGCATCATCTGAGAATAATCTATCGCCTTTAAATTCAATGAAATCTGGGAATAATTTTTCAATGACTTTACTAGCTGTTGGACGATCAGTTGATCTTGCTAATTTTACACGTTCCCAAACTTTATCTACAGTACTCATAGTTTCACCTTGCTTCCGTGTAATTTTAAAATGTGTCCAAGCGTCTCTTTCATGTGTTTTCTTGATACAACCATATCTACTTGACCTTTAGCAAGTTGGAAAACATCAGTTTGGAAACCACTTGGTAGATCTTGTCCAATTGTTTGTTTAATAACTCTTGCACCAGCAAATCCAATTAAAGATGAGCGTTCAGCAATATTAATATCACCTAATGATGCAAAGCTAGCAGCTACCCCACCAGTTGTTGGATTAGTCATAACTGAAATATATAAAAGTCCTTTTTCATCAAGTAAATTAAGCGCACCAGATGTTTTTGCCATTTGCATTAAAGATAAGATACCTTCTTGCATTCTGGCACCACCAGATGCACTAAAAATAATTAAAGGAAGATTCTTATCAGCGGCAAATTCAATCAGTCTTGTAACTTTTTCACCTACAGCAGACCCCATTGAACCCATCATGAAATATGAATCAAGGACACCAAAGGCAACTTCGGCTCCATAGATTTTACCAGTTCCTGAAATGAATGCTTCATTCATTTTAGACATTCTTTCGCCTTTTAAAAGTTTTTCTTCATAATCTGGCATATTCAGTGGGTTTTTAGAACGAATATGTTCATTGATTTCTACAAAACTACCTTCATCTAAAGTTAAAGAAATGCGTTTTTTAGCACTTATTTTAAAGTGATATCCACAATGTGGACACACATCGTGGTTGCTTTCTAAATCTTTGTTATAAATAGCAGAGTTACATTGTTCACACTGGGTAAATACACCATCAGGAATATCTACTGGTTTAGTTTCAACCGGAGATCTTTTAATAATTTCCTGAAATTTCGCCAGTTTCTTCTTTCTTTCATCCAATAGATTCTTCATCAAATTCACCTTGTATTAAACCATTAAATTTCGCAATAAAACCAGTATCATAAGTACCTTTAATAAAATCTGGTGCATGCATAATTGCATATTGATATTCAATATTCGTTGTAATACCTTCGATCACTAATTGTTCTAATGCAAATCTCATTTTACGAATTGCATCTTTTCTAGTTGGTGCAAAAACAATTAATTTCCCTAACATTGAATCATAGAAAGGTGGCACATCATAATCAGGATAAATATGCGAATCAACACGAACATTAAATCCACCAGGGAATAATATACGATGAATATGGCCTGGTGTTGGCATAAAGTTCTTAAATGGATTTTCAGCATTAATACGGCATTCAATTGCATGACCAAGAATCTTTAAATCCTTTTGTTTAAATGAAATTTCTTTACCATATGCAATGTTAATTTGTTCTTTAACTAAATCCATACCGGTGATCATCTCAGTAACTGGATGTTCAACTTGGATTCTTGTATTCATTTCAATAAAATAGAAGTTTTTTCTCTTATCAACTAAGAATTCAATAGTACCAGCACCTTCATACCCTACACCTTTAGCAAGACGTACAGCAGCTTCCCCCATTTGTTTTCTTAATTCTTCATCTAAAATAGCGCTTGGTGCTTCTTCAATTAACTTTTGATTACGACGTTGCATAGAACAATCGCGTTCAAAAAGATGGACGACATTACCTTTTGAGTCTCCCATGATTTGAACTTCAATATGTCTTGGATTTTCAACGAACTTTTCAATATATACAGATTTATCACCAAAAGAAGATTCTGCTTCTAACGATGTTAGTTCAAATACCTTTTCAAACTCAACATCATCATGAGCAATGGCAATCCCTCGACCACCTCCACCAGCAGTAGCTTTGATCATAACAGGATAACCAATCTTATTAGCAATTTTTAAACCTTCTTCTTTTGATACAATAATTCCATCAGAACCTTCTACAACTGGAACGTTATTTTGTTTTGCAATAGTTTTTGCAGTCGCTTTATCACCTAATTGACTAACAACGTTAGATGATGGACCGATAAATTTGATACCAGTAGCTTCAACCATCTCAATAAACTTAGGGTTTTCGGATAAAAAACCATAGCCAGGATGTATCGCATCACAACCCGTTGCTATAGCTGCTGATAGTACTGCTTGCATGTTTAAATAGCTGTTCTTAGAACTGGCTGGTCCTATACAAACAGCTTCATCTGCTAATTTAGTATGCAAAGAAGTTGCATCGGCAGTTGAGTATACTGCCACAACCGGAATTCCTAACTCTTTACAAGCTCGGATAACACGAACAGCAATCTCACCACGATTGGCAACTAATATTTTATGATTTGACATAGATTATACCACAGTGAACAGCACATCATCAAAACCAACAACAGCACCATTTTTAAACATCACCTGTTCAATAGTACCGTCTAACGGTGAGGTGATTTCATTCATGATCTTCATTGCTTCAACAATGCAAACCACTTGCCCTTTCTTAACTTTATCACCAACTTTAACAAATGGTTTACCATTTGGTGTTGAGCTTTCATAGAAAGTACCAACTAAAGGTGATTTAATCGATTGAGATTGTGTTTTAGGTTGTGGTTGAGCTGCAGTATTTTCCTTTTGTTCAACAACAACTTCGCCAGTTTGTAATTGAACTTTTGGTTCTGATTCTTTGTTTTTTGAAAGTCTTAATTTTACAGTATCTGATTCTAATTCAAGCACGGTTAACGAGGATTGCTCGAAATCCTTAATTATGCTTTTTATTTCGTTATATTTCATATTATTCTCTCTATTTATAAGATTTTTAACGACCGTTTCTTTCATAAAGAAACTTTTAATATATTATACCATTTATTATCACGCGATTTCATTTAGCGCGGTATAAAGGATAGATTTTACAATCCAATTATTTTCATCAAATATTTTGATGTTCAAATATATTAACATTCTATCACTTTTTAGTATAAAGTCAATTAGTTTGATATTCAAATTATTTGCAAGCGTTTACAGCAAATCTAAAATAAAAAAATAGATATTCCTTTAGGAATAATCTATTTATGTTTGAATAATCTAATTAAAACTAACTAATAAAAGGTCTATCTTGATCTTCTTTTTCAACAACTGGTTGATTGGTATTTGGAAGTTCCTTTTCAATTTTGTTGTCTTTTTCTTTATCTTTTTGCTTACCTTCATTCAATTCTTGACTATATCTACGATATCCACCATATCCTTTAGCCCCATCATAAATAAGATATGCACCACCAAGTAATGTGATTGCTAAAAGTAACCATGCAACAAATTCAGAATTAAAATCTGGATATGCAAAAATCATTGCACCAATCATTAAGATACCAATATGTGCCCAATACTTTGGTTGTTCTGTTTTCTCGCCTAAGAAGACAACTGAATATAAGAATACTAAACCTCTTAGGACAAAGAACACAACTAAACTATATGTGTATAGATAATCCCAAACCCCATCGATTTGACCACCATTATTAGTCGCTTCAATTCCTGCATATAAAATGAGTCCACCAAGAATTAAATCGATTACAATTTCCACGATATTTAACGTTCTTAAAACTTCTTTTTTAAGCGATTTGATCAGCGGATAAATTCTAAAAATTGAAAATACAAGTATTGCAATACCTGTTGTTAAATAAACAATGCTTTGATTAAAGAAAATCGTAAATCCTACAGCAATTAAAATCGCTGCTAAAATCCATTTGAGTAACCAACCATACGAAGGTTTTTGCATAATAAAATCCCCCTTAAACTATATTTTAATTATACACTAATTTTAAAAGTCTCTAACTTTAAAACTATTTTAAATTTCGTATTTGATAAGGCTGATATCGATATACGAAAATAAACCCAGCAACAATTAAATTTAAGATGATTACTGGAATGAAAATCATGCCAAAGTCAATTGCTTGATCAATCATAAAACTCGTATATAGATTGCCAACAATAGCTGCAATTCCATAACTAAAATACATTGTTCCATACGTTTTTGCAAATTTTAATTCACCAAATAAATCTCTTGTAAGGTTTGGCATTACAGATAAATAACCACCTACTGTACCCCACGAAATACCCATTGTAATAACAAACAATAGCTCATTTCTTACATCAACAAATAAGTAGAATACTGAAACAAAGAGTGTCATAAGTATCAGAATTAAGAACGAAACTTTTAACTTATATCTATCGTAAATATAGCCAAATAAAGGTCGTGAAAGACCGTTACAAGATGAAAACAAGATAATCCATAAACTTATCTTTTCAATTGATAAATTATAGTCTTTAATACCGATATATGAGGTTAAACCTATGATGGATAAACCAAACATAATTCCAATCATAAATACAACAAAAAAGATTGTAAACATCTTTTTATCTAATGGTTCTATTTCATCTAACTTTTTTTCATACAATTTTCTAGCGTCTGTTTTATATACTAAAACACTAACAAATAGACTAAGGATTATAAGTGATCCAATACCAAAGTTTATGAATGTTTGTGCAAGTGTAGTTTGTTCTAGTGATAATTGTAAAAGTGGTGCAGTAATGACACTTGATAAGCCAAAGCCACCAATGGTTAATCCAACGGTTAATCCTTTTCTTTTACTAAATAAGTTTTGAACTATTTTAACTGGTATACCATAAAGGATACCAACACCACTTCCAAGCAGTAATCCAATCGAGAGAGAAATAAGAATTAACTCATTAGAGATTGCTGCAAGAAAGTAGCCTGAAACAACACATGTAATACCTAAAATCAACCATCGATTAAAACTTTTCTCATGAATCATTCTGCCACTAATCATGACGAAGAATGCAAAGAAAAATAAAGCTAGTAGATAAGGTATTGAGCTTTCAACTTGATTTAAACCAAGTTCGTTCTCTAAATAAACTCTTAATACACTATAAGCATAGACAATACCTAATGTGAGTTCAATAATAAGTCCAGAAATCAGCATGGATAATTTTCTTGATGTAGTTAACTGTTGCATTTTTTAAGACTCTTTTCTTTTATAAATAAAAATCGATATCTCTTACGATACCGATTTTTAGATAAAATTGCAAATACTTTGAACTACAAAGTTTTATAATATGACTTAATTGCACTCAATTGGTCATACCTTTCCATCAATTGATAAAACAAAGTCCAATCTTTCAAACTGCCTAATTTTAAGCTAAGTTCACCAAACATATATGTTTCTGCAGGTTGTAATAATTCAAACGGAAAATAATAACTTTTCTCATGTGTATAAACACCAAAACCAGCCATGATATCATAAGTAAAATCTTGAAATGAAAATCTTGAAAAACCTCTTGTTATAAACATTGGGTCTTTCTTAACTTCCAGTTTTTCACCTAGTTCTGATAATAATGCATCAACAAGAACATAATCTTTTTCTTTGATCATAATATCAATATCTTTAAAGGTATCTTTGATACCTCTTAAATATAGCATAAAAGAACCACCAATTTGATAATCAATTTTATGTTCTTCAAATGCTTTTAAGACAATATTTAAACTATCTATCGTTTTCATACTTTTATTATACCAAACTTTCTTAAACATGAAAAAAGCCTAACCGGTGAAGGTTAGGCTTTCTCTTATTCTTCATAAATAACGTCGTGTAATTCTTGTCTATTTGTTACTGGTTTCTTAGGTCCAAACGGATCGAAGATATCAACTGGGATTTGGTTATCTAACTTGCTAATTAAGAAGTCTTTAACGATAGTTAAACCTAAATTCTCTGTTAATGGGTCGTATGGTTCTACATAATCAATATAGACATTAAAGTCAGTTTCAGGAATAGATTTTGCGGTTGCGTATAAATCACCGATGTTAACTGAATTTGCACCATTGATTGTCGTAATACCTAATGCTTTGAATGCAACAACTAAGTTTAACAATTCATCAACTTGAACATCTACTAATGGGTCTTCCATACCCACATGAGATTCAGCAGTTGCTAAGCCTGCCTCAGTAACAACCTTAGAAATCATTCTATTAACAATTAATGAGTTTTCACCTAATGCATCACCAACAAGTTCAATATCAAATGAACCGGTGTCAAATGTATCAAGTTCTAATGACGTTAATCCGAACACATCTAATGCACTAGCAAGATTTTTCATTTCATTCATGGTCAAGTCATCGCCAGCATATCCATGTACTTGGAATGCAGATTGTGGAACTGAAATACCAGTACCTTTAATTGCATCAGTAACCATACGATAAACGATGATTGATTCAGCATCTGCGATCTTAACCAATAATTCAGGTGTGACTAATTCTGCTGTAATTAAATCTGCAACACCAGCTAGAGGTTGTTCTAATGGATCTACCACTAATGGGTCTGAATCAGCAACTTCAATCAATGTATCTAATAATCTTGTAATTTCGTCATATTCAATGAATTCCATTGCAACGATTTCAAATGCATCTTCTCTAATATCAGCAAGTGTCACTGCTGTAACGATACCTTCAGAGATAAACTTACGCATGATTAATGATGATTCTTGATGTAGATCATATAATTGACCAAGTTTTAATGTATCAACATTATTTCCTAGTTCTGTTGCCAGTAAAATGATGCTTTGATCATCTAAATCATCACCGTTATTGTAAGTTTCATCAATTACACCAATGCTATTACCGAATGCTATTAATTCAGCTTGTGTTAAATCTGGGTAATCCACTGGATGTTCATATGCAGCTGGTACCACTCTGTCTTCTGTCACTGCGTCAATCACTACTTCAGAAATCATTGTTCGAATGATGACAGAGTTTGCTTGGATAACATCAAGTAATTTTTGAGTTGTGATGTTATCAACATCAAATACTTCGAATAGATCAACAATTGGAGTTCCTTGTGAACCATCCATTGCATCTAATGCATCTAGTAACTTGGTAATTTCATCTTTATCTAATAATTCAAATGCACCAACACCTAATTCTAAATCCAGTGGATCATGGAATGCTGGAGTTCTAATTGGCGTATTTTGTCCTAGAATTGCATCTCTAATTACTCTTGAAATCTTACCTTCAAATAAATCTGAATTTTCAGCTCTCATTAATTGAATTGTTGGAATATTTAGGGTATCAGATAATAATGTTTGTAAATCTGAAAGTGATGTTTCTTCACCTAATACTAAGATTGCTTGGAAGAATTCATCCATTGCAACTCTTGTAATTTCCTCAACTGCTGTGTGAGGAGCTGGTGTATCATTTATTTCAATTGTATCTGGATGGATATCGTTGCGATCTAGAATTGGAATCATTTCTTTAGATACTAAGGTATTAAGAATAATTGATTGTTCACCTAAAGCTGCTGCAACTTGACCAATTGTCATCGCATTTGTATCTGATAATGAGTCAGTTAAATCTATAAGTTTAGTTTCTGGATTTGAATCACCTAATACAAATAATGCGTTAAATAGTGAATCAAGTTCACCTTGTTTTAATAAACCAAATCGTGATGCACCAAGCGCTAAGTCGTCATCATCATATGCGTGTGATCTAATATTTTCTTCACCAACGTTATCAATTAACATTTGTGAAATCATACCTTGAACAATGAGCGAACCTTCAGCATTCATTAATTGTGCTTCACCAATTGTAATATCTGTTGATAAGCTACCTAATTCATTGACAGATTTATTTGGACCTAAATGGTATAAAGCATCAAATAAATCATCTAAATCTGTTTGATTTAAGTCATTATTTAAAGTCTTATTAACAAATGCATCTGGGTGGATCTTTTCTTCACCAAGACTACTTACAAGTTCATCAGATAAACGTGCTCGTAAAATATGAGAAGCTTTAGAAACAATCTCACCAACATTGCTAATTGTTAATTCATCTAAACCTTCTGCAACTTGTGTAACTGGTAATTCTTCAGTTTCATCAAGAACTGCTAATGCATCAAAGATTGCAGTAAACTCTGCATTGCTTAAGATTAATGGGTCATCAATATCTCTAGCAAGTGGTCTGTCGTATTCTTCACCAATACTATCAATTATCATGTCAGTCATCATAAATTTAATGATGATTGATTTTTCTGAATTGATCGCACGTAAATCACTAATATTTAAGGTATCAACCAATGTTGACATATCACCAATCGTTTTATCTGCACCTAGTCCTTCTGTGAGTGCATTGAATAAATCTTCTAAGTGGTTTTGATAAATAATATCATCATCAATTGCATCTGGATGGATTGCGAAGTCATCCATTTCAAAAATCTTGTTTGAAACTAGTGAACGTACGATTGAAGATTCTTCACTAATCATTGCTTGAACATCTTGTATTTCTATTGTATCTAAATCTAATTCATCCATTAATCCCATAACTGGATCGTCTGGTGAATCAGCTAAATGTCCCATTGCTGCAATCATTCTTTGCAATTCGATATAAGAAATTAAATCATATATAACTGTACCATCATCAACATGGAATGCATCATCTCTAAGTGATAATTCAGCGATCAAATCAACTGATAAAATGTTTTCTGAAATCACACCGCGGATAAGGATTGAATCCCCAGCAGTAATCATTTCTTCAACATCAGCAAATGAAATATTATCTATATCGATTGCATCAATCAATCCATTTAATGAAGTTGTACCATCTTCATCTAAAGTTTCTAAAACTTTGAAGATTTCGCCAATTTCCATATTTGATAAAATCTCAGGATAATCAGGATTAAGTGCTAATTCATGTGGTGTACCAATACCATCAATGATACTTTTAGAAATAAATTGTCTAATGATATATGAGTCTTCATAATCAATTGTTACTAAATTAGATACTAAGACATTATCTAAGATTGAAGACATGTCTGAATCTTCTCCAATAACATCCCCAATATTAATTTCTAAAGTTAATAATAAATTACCTAATGCCTTCAATTCATCTTGAAGTAAATCTGTTCTATCTTCATTTGTATAGGCTTTATCTGGAATATCCATAATATTTGCATTATTTAGTTGAGTTGTAATTAATCTTGTTAAGATGATTGACTCAAGTTCAATAACTTGTACTAAATCCCCTGTTTCAACAGATGAAATATCAAAACTTTCACCTTCAGCAGGTAGACCAATATCTAAGATTGAAATAGCTTCAAGTAAAACTGAAAGTTCATTTCTTAAAATCCAGTTTTCATATCCTACTTCATCTGATAATGCGTGGTCTGGTACTTCTAAAGCTTCGATATCTAAAATTGTGTTGCTAATTGTGTAGTATAAAATATCTGATGCAAGTAATGAATTACGATTAGTTTCGTTCTTAACATAACTCAAAATAACCGGGAATAAATCGCCCATTAAATCATCTGATTCTAAGACTTCATTAAATGTTAAACCTTGAGCATCAATTTCTTCAGCAATTCCAGAAAATGCAGTTAAAATTGCTTCCATTTCTGAACGTTTGATATAACCATGATAGTCTGACACTGCACTTTCATAAGCAACTTCAGGTATCACTAATTGGTCACTAACATCAGCAAGTAAATCTGATACTGTACCATAAATAATATCGCTTGAAAGTAATAAAGTACGATTTTCTTCTTCTTTAACAAAACTTAAAATAACAGGTAATAAATCACCAACCATATTTTCTGATTCAAAAATGGTAGCAGGATCAATATCTAGCTCACTCATCTCTTTAACTAATGCACTGATTATGTCAATGAATTTTTCTAACTCTTCACGTTTAACCCAATCTAAATATTCATCTTCTTCATCTTGTACTCGAGCAGGGTCTGGTACTGATATTTGTTCTACTGTACCTAAATTATAGTCAATCATTGAATACATGATATTTGAATCAAGAATGACATCCAAGTTTTGTGGGTCTTCAATAAAATCAACTAGAATTGGTAATAATGATACAAGTAGATTATCATTTTCTTCATTACCTAATACATCTGACATTCTAAAACCATAATCATAAAGATCAGTTAGAATATCGACTAGAGTCATTACTTCATCATTAAAATTAAAACTTGATAAAGCAGTTGCACGAGCTATTGGAACTCTTAATTCTTCACCCGTAACAAATCTTTCAACTAAAGCGTTTGAAAGTTTGGCTGTTGTTGCAGAAATTAATTGTCCTTCAAGGAAGTATTCAATTGTTGATTTAAACTGATTTCTACCTTGAGGTGTTTCTAATATCACATCAACGATTGTTTGAATTGGAGCATTATTTTGTAAATCTGCTGCGATATTTAGTTCAGCTATTTTTTGATAAACTCCGGCTAACCATTGTAATTCTCGTTTTAAATCTTCGTTTGATACAAAATTCTGTTCAATAACTTCGTATAATATTTCTAATTCTTCATCTGTAAAGGCATTTTCACCTGATGCAAGCATATTCACACCAAAGTCAACCATTGGATTAAATCCAACTTCTAACAATGCTAAATCAGCAACTTTACTTAAAGCACCTTGGAACCATGAATGATACTCTGGGTCTTTATTCAAGATGACAGTCATTTCATTGATTCTTTCTAAGAAATCAGAAAGTGTAATGTCTGTTACTCCATCATTATTCGTGTCGATGCCAGGGAATTGGAATAAAACTGAATCAAGTAAATCTACAACATCTGTTAAAACAGTTGAAATAAATTCACCATCATAAGCACGAATCTTATCTAAAACGCCTGTTAATAAATTGATTTTTTCTTGATCACTTTCTAACCAAGAAATTTGATCTAAAACTGCTTGTTGATAAATACCAACTTCTAACGCAACATCCCCTAATTTAACTAAATCAAGAGTTGTAATACGGGTCAATGCTGATGTAATTAAGTTTTGTTGATTTTCATCGAATGTGCCAATCACCCCAGGATTATCGGAAATTGTCATCCATGCATTCATATTTTGAACTTCAAGGAGTTCTTTAACTGCTGTATAGACCTCTTGTAAGTCATTGGTTAAATCTAAATTTATACCATTCACTTTAAGAATAATCTCATCAACTTCAGCTTCAGTTAAGAATGGTGTTTCACCACCATTTGCAAACATAATACCTGCTTTAATACCAGGTTTTAATGCTGCATTTAATAATTTTGATTCAGCAAATGCTTGGAAAAATGTATCAAATCTTTGAACATCAGCCAATGTAATATTATTTTGGTCAAATTCTTCTCCTAAAAAATATGGTAATGCTGCTTTAGCTCCTTCACCAATCCATGAAAGTTCACTACGCCAAGTAATGATTGTATCTTCATCAACTTTAGAACTAAAAGCTAAGTCAAAGACATAATCAGCTAACCCTTTTTCTTCTACTTGTACTGCATCGTTAATATATCTAACTGCATTATACTGATTTGCCTCACTTATATATGCAGCTAAATCTTGGTAGTCGGGGTCGTCAATTACAACCCCTTGACCAATGATAGTATTCATTAAGATAAGCATTGGGAAAATAGAGATAAAACCAGAAAAGGCACCACGAGCTGCCCCCATTAATCCACCTAAGATGCGGTTTTTTGTTTTATCTTTAACAATTGGTCTAATGATTATGAACCAAGGGATTCCAAAGAAAATGAATTGGAAAATGTATTTTAAAATCCAGTAGAATAACATGAAGACCACAATCTTAACCACTAGGTCAACGATTGCTGCAACTAATGGGAGAGCACCAGAGGCTACGACCATATCGATGTATTCTTGGAATTGGGAAACATTAACACCAAATCCTTGAATCATACCTAACAAATCACCAAGTGATTCTTCAGTAATTAAATCAGCAATTTGTAAAAAGCTTAATCCATAAAAAAGTGCACCTACTAATGCAACTTGTCCTATAAAATGCCACGTTGTTTTAAAAAATCCTCGTTTTAAACCCATAAAAAAGTGTAATAAAACGAATAATCCAACAGTTCCCGCTTGAAAAATAATAAAAATCGTTGGTATTAAAGAATAATCGAATCCACTCATAAATTGATTCCCCCAATTATCTACTTTATATTATACTTTATTACTTTTAATTTTATGTTTTTAAAACCTCAATTTTAAATAAATTTAAAAGAAAAAATGCATAAAATATTGTGTTTTCTTCATATATACGGTTTAAACCTAGTTCTACATCATGTTATCAATCCAACCTTCAAATACATAGTTTTCTTTTACCGGATCTTCTGAAAGAATCAAATCTTGATCCACTTCTTTTGTATGATGATTGTACATTTCATTGTCAACGTAATAACTAATAATTACAGTCATTTTTCTTATCTTCATCATAATCACAGGTTCAAAATTATCAAGTGCACAGGCACTTAATAACATCACCACAATCAAATTAATAATTATAAATATTTTTTTCAATGTAGTACCTCTCTAAAAATTAAAAAACCACACTAAAATGTGGTCGATAATTTAGCTTATTAACTTCAATATCTTTTCTTGATAATGATTGTTGAGTTATACCCAACTTTAATGCTTTTTCTTGTTGTATATAGTCTATGTTTAGTCTGATTTCTTTCAGGCTAATCATTCAGTCACTCACTTTCCTTGACTAAGGTCACATAATAGTGAAAACTATATATCAAGCCAATTTAAAGGTGCCAAAATAAGTGATATAACTAATGGTGCACAGTATAGGGATTGAACCTATGACCCCCTGCACGTCAAGCAGGTGCTCTCCCGCTGAGCTAACTGTGCTTACCATTTAAGCATAAGTATTGTAACATGGTTAAATAAAAATAGTCAATCGTATTTTAATTTAATTGACTATTAATATCATTTCTTTTAGCGTTAATATACCACTCTGCATTTCCTCTTTGAAAACCTAAATTCATGATTGCTTCATTAAATGTATTTTGATATAAGTCTCTTGTCTTAATATAACGTTGATAAAAATAATTGAAAGTGAAATAATCATCATCCAAAATTTCTTTTAAAATGGCTTCATATAGGTCTCTATATTCTTGATGTTCAAATATTTTATCAACCAAAACTGGACGATATGAATAATCCCCTGAGTTAATCGCCATTTGATTAAACCAATCATAAATATCTAATCCAATTGTATAATTCCCCGTAGGATTCCAACCATTACCTAGTGCATGGTCAAAATCATATGGAATGAAGTTCCAGACACTGGTCTTTGAATCTTGATATAAGTAATAATTATTTCCCATTGATCGGAAATCATCTGGATTACCTAAAAAAACATTAACAGCTAAGTATCTTAAAAACATTTTGACACTAAGATTTTTTTCAATATAGTCCTTAAAATCTACACCGTTTTTTTTGATTAATGTTTTGAATAAATGCTTTTAAGGCTTCATGTTTATTCATTTCATTTTCATTAGTTTTAAGGTCATATGAAGGGTGGTATGTAAGTGTTTCTTCACCAATCTCGTTGTTATTTTTAATCGGTTGTAAAGATGCAGGACCATAACCTTGCCATAAAACTTTATATAGTGGTCCATTACTTGCATCCTTTTCAAATCTTCTTTCAATAAATTCATCATCAATTGGTTCAAAAATTGTATAAACACCATATGTATACTTTTGATTTCCAATCTCGATTTTGACTAAAGCATGAGATGTCTCTTGGGCATATACATCGTAATGTTGGAACATTTCCATGCTGTATGCTTCTGTCATATAATGAGGTACATTATTACGATTATACTTAAGGTCAATCTCCTTTAAATTAAAGATCTTTCGACCCTTATTTTCTGTATGATTACCACTAAATTGATAATTGAATTTAAATTTAAAATGATTGATTCTTGGACTTCCATCATTATTAGAAATCCAATCTAGTGAGGTATTTCCTCTATTTCTAAATCCAACATTTGAAATCGTATATGAACCATCTAAATCTTCATAAATCAGTTCAATCTTAAAATATTCATCCACTCTCATCGTACCAAATTGATTTTGATTAGATTGTTGTTTAGTCTTAAATCTATTCCATTCTGCTTCACTAATCTTTATTGTTAATGTTTTAAATAAATCATCATTAAATAACCTTTCGAATGTAAGGTCATCTTGTGGCTCTTCACCTGGAATATTTGGCTCTTCTGTCTCAGGATCTTTAGTTGGATTATTATTCTTTGGTGTAAAATCACAACTTACTGTTGCTAGTATCATACTCAAAGAAATAAGAATTAAATAAAATCTTTTCATTATTATCCTCATCTTTATCTTATCACACTAACTAGCTTATGAATTGTGGTACTCTTCAATAAATTTATACCTTATTCATTATCTTTATAAATAAGGCTTATTTTTTTATAAATAACTTGTTTATGTATGTCATAAATGTTAATCTAATGGTGTACAAGAAAAGAGGTAAATATTATGCACACACATACGCATGCCAAACACGAAAACGAACTTCTTGTTGAAACTATTGTCGTATCAATTTCAATTGTTTTAACGGTTATTGCTTTTATCTTAAAAAACACAATTTTGAATGAAACACATCCACTTGTATTTATTATTTTTGCAGTTGCATTTTTATTAGGTGGTTTCTTTAAAGCTAAAGAAGGTATTGAAGAAACAATTGAAAACAAAGCCTTGAATGTTGAAATATTAATGATTCTTGCAGCTATTTCTGCTTTTGCTATTGGTGACCCAGGTGAAGGTGCATTATTAATTATGATTTTTGCAGTGTCAGGTATTTTAGAAGGTTATGCAACTAATAAATCGAAAAAAGAATTAACTAATTTACTTAATATCTCTCCAGAACATGCAACTTTATATAAAGACGGAGAAGAAACTGTTGTCGATGTATCCACCTTAAAAATCGGTGATCAAGTTATTGTTAAAGTTGGTGACTCAATTCCAGTTGATGGAAAAATTATTAGAGGTAAATCTTCTATTAATGAAGCAGCAATTACTGGTGAATCAATGCCAGTTGAAAAATCAGTGAATGATCAAGTATATGCTGGGACATTTAATTTATCATCACCAGTTTTAATTGAAATAACAACTTCTCCTGATGACTTTGTCGTAGCAAAAATCATCAATTTAGTTAAAGATGCTCAAGAAAACCAAGGAAAAAAACAAACCTTTCTATCTAAATTTGAAAAATGGTATGTCTATGTAGTTATACTTATGGCAATTCTTTTCTTCCTTACACCTTTGCTTAATATCCTTCCTTTAGATGAGGCACTTCATAAAGGGACAGTTGTTTTAGTTGTTGGTTCACCATGTGCGTTAGTCGCATCAGTGGCACCAGCAATGCTATCTTCTTTATCGAATGCAGCTAGAAAACGTATCTTAATAAAAGGTGCTTATCACTTAGAAACAATTTCAGGTATCAAAGCAGTGATTTTTGATAAAACTGGGACCATCACTGAAGGTATGCCATCAGTTGTTGAATTTGAAATCGATCGTGCATATAATCAGAAAGATGTCTTAGACATTGTTTATTCAATGGAAAAATTATCTTCTCACCCATTAGCATCAGCAATCACTTCATATTTAGAAGATAAAGCAACCTATACCCCAAGCAAGGTTACTGAAGAAGCTGGACACGGCATGATTTTACAACTAGGTAAGGACACATATAAAGTTGGTAAATTCAACTACAATCACTCACATCTTCTATCACCTAAACTGATTACTGCACAAGAAAAAGGTTATTCAATTGTACATATTATCTTAAATGATCAAATTATCGGATTTATCGCCTTAAATGATAATTTAAGACCTGGCATACAAGAAATGATTGCCAATTTAAAGAAACAAGGTATTAAGTCAGTGATTGTTACAGGTGATAATGAAAAAACAGCTCAATCAATCGCTAAACAAGCAGGTGTTGATGAAGTGATTGCCAATGCACTTCCACATGAAAAGAAATCTCATGTTGATGCAATTCGCGCAAAATACGGACCCGTACTCATGGTTGGAGATGGATTAAATGATGCTCCAGCACTTGCTGCTGCTGATATTGGTGCAGCAATGGGAACAGGTACTGACCTTTCAATTGAAACAGCTGATGTAATCTTCATGAATAATAATCTAGAAAATATTCCAAAACTTCTACATCTTGCTAAAGCCAACCAAAGAATTATTTATCAAAATATGATTTTCTCAATTTCAGTTATTCTCTTATTACTTGTCTTTAACGTGTTTATCGACATCGAATTACCAATAGGTGTCGTTGCGCATGAAGGTTCAACAATTCTAGTTATTTTAAATAGTTTAAGAATGTTAATTAAAAAGTAAATTTACAAAAAGTTTATCTTGATAGAAAAAACCTCCTCTTTAAAAGTGGAGGTTTTATATACCTTAATGTATAAATATTTTACTTGTCTTTCTTAATCTCACAGTAAAACTTAATACCGTGTTTACCAGATTGTTTAACTACGTATAATGCTTCATCTGCTTTTTTAATGATTTCACTTAATTCAAGTGCATCATCTGGGAATCTTGCAATACCAACTGATGATGAAATTTCAAATTTAATATCGTTTATGGAAATTGGTTCAGAAATTAAAGCCTCTTTTTCACAAATAAAATGTTTTAATTCTTCGACATTTGTAATCTTACTATAGATTGTAATAAATTCATCACCACCGTATCTGGCAATAAATTCTTTTGTAGAATTATTTTCAACTAACCTTTGAGCATAACTTTGAATAACTCTATCCCCAATATCATGTCCATGTATATCGTTAATTGATTTGAATTCATCCATATCGCAAATAACAACTGCAAATGGTATATTAGCTTCAATTAATTTTTCCATGTGTTGATTTAACATTCTTCTATTTGGAAGTCCTGTCAAATAATCTGTCAATGAAAGGTGTTGAAGTTTAAGTCTTTCTTGATTCAAATCACTAACACCACGAATATTTATCGCGATGGTCATAAAGAATGCTAGCATAGCAACAAAGCCACTGATAATTATCATAATTAAATCATCAACCACAAGTTGATCAGCTAAAATAGGAGATGAATTTAGATCAAATAAAATCAAGATAATTCGAACAACTTGAGATAAGATGATGCCATAAGTTACAATTATAAATGGCAGCAAATAGCCACTTCTATCTTTAAAATAATTTAGATTTAAGGTCATAATTAATCTAGTCATGATAAAAATGATTAATGAAGACATAGTCAATTGTCTAATCATTCTAATATCAACGACATAATGGAAAATAATTAACATGAGGAATGTAAAAGCAATCGCAATATATACATCAATATACTTTGTATCATGATTTACAAATCTATTCATACCAACATAAAACAAAATTAACCCGCAAGTTAAAAATATATTAGCAATTAAATAGTTAAAATAATCTGTATTAGCATGTCCTAAAAGAAATAAATTAAAAGCAACAGCTTCAATAATTAAGCCATAAATCCAAAAATCAATCCCCTTATATACCTGCCTAACATAAATATGTGTAAAAATAAGGCCAAAGACTATGGTCATTGCAACCACAGTCACGACCAAAATCAATATCGTGTGGTCTATCATGGATATCGAACCTCCCAATTCTTTATCCATACTGTTTAGGTATGCTTTAATTATACCATTAAAAAATAAAAGCCAGCATGATGAAATCTCACGCTGGCTTTAAGTCTATTTAGTAAATTTCCTCGTAGTCACCAACACCTGGTCCGTTCGGATTTTGGTCGTTTGGATCTTCATTATTCCCACTAGGATTTTTTGGAGTGCAACCAATCATTGTAAAGATAAGTACTATTAATGCTACAAAACTCAGTAATTTTTTCATCATATCATCCCTTTATGCATATTATACACTATCTTAATTCTACTTCTTGATAAATACTTTGAGTGCTTGAATTATATGATACAACCATAGCTGAGGAGAATGTATAGAAGATTCCATCAATATAAATTCCTTTATCAATTTCATTCTCATAACCTGTTTCTCTATGTGAGATAATGAGTGGTTCACTGATTACATCCTCAGTATCAAAATCAATATTGAAGATAAAGAATGAACTTTGATAATAGTATCCATAATCATCATAAACAATCTTATTTACAGCAAATCCAATAAATCCTAATTCTTCTGAAACTAAGATTGCTTTATGATCACTTAAAGCTCTTGCATAAGTATATGAAACGCCTTCTTGTGATTCTTGATTGAAGTAATATGTCTTAATTGGTGTATTTCGATTTTCTGCATCATAAACAGAAACCTTAACTCCAAAGTTTGCATCATAGCCAATACCGACTAAGTGATGTTCACCAAAGCGGTGTAAATACGTTGAATATCCTGGTTCTTCGATTTCATTAATGATTTCAGGTTTAGCTGGGTCTGTTAGGTCGATTGTATATAGAGGGTCTGTGTTTCTAAAGGTTACAATATAAGCAAAGTTTTCAAAGAATTTAACTGATGTAATTCTTTCGCCTGG
This sequence comes from Acholeplasma sp. ORD1043, assembly GCF_057808485.1. Lineage (NCBI taxonomy): Bacteria > Bacillati > Mycoplasmatota > Mollicutes > Acholeplasmatales > Acholeplasmataceae > Acholeplasma > Acholeplasma sp. ORD1043. The sequence goes on from NZ_JAQLOJ010000001.1 coordinate 111,569, forward strand.
TTTACCTATACCTTCATCAAGTAAACCTACAACTTCAAATTCATCGGTTGTTAGGCTTTCTTTTAAAACATATAATCGATTAACATCTGTAACATTCCACTCTCTTGATGTAGCAACTCTAATCATGCCATTATACTCATCTAAGAAGAATTGATTTGAAACACTACCTTCTAGAATCATACTTGCTGCATAACTTACTCTACCAGTTTCTGTATTTACTTTAAACTTAACTAAATGTGTGCCAGATTTTTCAAATCCTAAGAATGGATAAATTGAATAATTACCAACAAAATATATTGAGTTTTTATTCATATATAAATATCCAGTTACACCAAGTATTGCCTGTGCATCAAAAGTTAATGTCTCTAGATTAATTGTAATAATGGTTGTCATGTTAAAGCCTGGAACATCATTAAAGAAGAAAATATTTTCATATGGTAATTTTGTTAATATACGTTCTTCACCATATGTTGATACATTAAATGTAGGCACTAAAGCACGTTCGGTTGTATATGTTGTTTCAACAATATAAACAATATTATCAACGACTCTAGATTCAGTGATTCTACCATTTAATTCAAAATCATATTCAACTTCAAATGTTTCTCTATTTATAACAACAACTACACCATATGAACTTGAATAATACCAAGGTTCAATCATAACTGTGCCATAACGTGCATCATAGAAATATGATAATTGATCAATTCGATAACCAATAACAACGATTTTTTTTTCAGTTAAATATAATGATTCTATTTTTAAATCAAAAAATTCAATTGGATCAAGTTCTGTTAAAATACCAGTTTCATTTACATCAAAAACATAAATTTTATTTTGTTTATATGTTGGTGTATACAAAATCAACTCACCATCAGTTTTGACAATGTCTGATTCTTCAACACCTTCAACTTGGTTATTTGTACCAACAATTGATTTTGGTGCAGCTTCTTCAGTATCAGGAATTAATCCTGGTGGTAATGAAATACCTGGTTCTTCAAAAACATCATTCGTTCCAAAATCAAAACTAAAACTTGGGAATTGAATACCTTTTCCATAATCTAGTTTTTTTAATAAATCTTGTTCGCTAGATGCTTTTTTAGCAGTTAACAATGTTTTATAATTACCAGTTTCAACGTCAAAGACTGAACCTGGTAATGAAAAGACATCTGTAACGACTAAAACGACTGCAATCATCACAGTCGATACTGCTACCATACCACGTTTTAATGTAACCATTCTTAAAGGTGAACGAAATGTTGGATTTTCATTTGTTTTGTGAAATGTCTTAAGTCTGTTATTCCAAATTATATCAACAGTTAAGCGGTAAAGAATAAATGCCAAAACGAGTCCTAATAGGACTAAAAGCGTAATACCTAAAGCGTTCATTTTCTTCCTCCGATACCTAATTGTTCTTTGAAAGATTTGACATAACTTCTCATAACCTCTAGTTTTATGTTGTTTGAGAGTTCAATTTCAAGCTTAGCGTTAAGTTTAGTTCTAATAAATGTAACTTTGCTTAAGTTCACCAAATATGATTTCCCGATTCTAACCACATGATGTGGGGAGAGGAGAGTTTCTAATTGATAGAGGGGCTGTTTAACAAGCACATCGCCAAGGGATTGAGTATGGAGGATAATTTCTGTACCGAAGGATTCGATATAAAGGATATCTCTTAGGAATATTTTTACCCATCCGGTTGGCGTTTCAAATAGAAACTCTTTTCGGTTAGTGGTGATACGCTTAATCATGCGCTCCAAAACTTCATAATTCTTATCATCTAAATAAATAGCAACCTGATTTGATTCATCTATTTCTTGGATGGAATTTTGATTTTTGATATCATCTTTAATTATGGTCAAATCATCTTTATTGAGAATGACTTTGATCATTAAGAAGTCTGCCCCTTTCGTTTTAAAGTTTACACTTTATTTAGGCTTTCGGATAGTTTTTTTAAACCACTTACACGAAAAACGAAATAACTTGCATTATTGTAATTTTTTTATATAACAACGGCGACGTTTATGGTAAATCGGGTCAAAATCATGCCATTGTGCTTGAATTTTAGTATTTAATTCTAATTCTGGTCCAGTTTCAGCATGACATACTTTATCGCGAATACCCATTTTAATACCATCTTCCATCATCAGTGATAAAACCCCTTGACCTTGATGATCAGGATCCACTGCAACAAAGTAAAAGTCAACCACATCAAACTTTTTGATAGCTTTGATGATTCTTAACCAACCGAACGGTAATATTTTACCATTGTTTTTCTTATTAGCAAGCGCTAAGCTTGGCATCATGAAGCCAAAACCTATGATTTTTTTAGATTTATCTCTAACAAACCAAACATAATCTAATTTAACAAGTGACTTCATCTGTTTTATGTAATAATCCTGAACAGCTTTAGTCACTGGTAGAAAACCATATAATGGTTGAAATGCTTTGTTATATACTTCAAATGCATCATAAATAACTGAATCTAATTCTTTAATAGATTTTAGTTTAAACATTTCATATCCATATCGTTTTCTAACTATTTCTGCACCACGAGATACTTTCTCTGGCATTTCTTTTGGCCATGGAATTTGAGATTCTACCCAATCAGCATCTTTAATATATCCTAATTGTTCAAGATGTTCTTTATAATATGGTGGATTCCAAATTGTAATGAATGATCCTAAATGTTCAAATCCTTCAACGAGCATTCCCATGCGGTCCATATCAGTAAATCCGATTGGTCCAATGATTTCATCCATCCCATTTGATTTCGCCCATTTCTCAATGGTTTCTATCAATAGTTTTGTGACTTCAATATCATCAATCATATCAAGTCGCGTAAATCTAACTATTTTAGTTTTAAAGACTTCGTTAAAACGATAATTAATGATACCGCCTATGCGTCCAACTACTTTTCCTTTTTCATCAAGTGCCAACCATCTAATACTTTCACAGTATTCATGGACTGGATTTTTTCTAGGATCAAAAACATTCATTTCATCCATTGATAAAGCCGGAACAAATGCATCGATATGTTTAAATAATTTAATTGGTAGTTCGGTAAATTGTTTTGCATCTTTTTTTGTTTTTACTAGTTTAATCGTATATTTCATATATTTAATATGCCACCATTAACTAAAGATCTAAAATCCCAGTTATGGTATTTTCCTTCATGTTCAATTTTATAACTCTAAAAATAATAACCACTTGCATAAGTGTACGCATAAAGTTGAAGGCTAGCAATCATCTTGTAGAAATTTTCAAAATCAAATCCTTCATCTTTAATGAGTGTATCTTTCCTAATACCTAAACTCCATTCACCAACATATACTCTTGTTAATTTCATTAACCTTTGAATAAGTGGAATTCTTACATTCATAATTTCATTTACATGAGTTAGCGGTGTACCATGTGTTAAGAACGCTTCAAAGCAGTGATATAGATGTAAATCAAAAGCAACATTTATAAATTTATTTTCTAGAAAAAATGATTCCCAAGATAAATCTTTAGCTCTAAATGAATCATGGAAAACAATTTCTATATCGGTATATTTCCTTATTTCATGATAACTATCTACATAAAATTTTTGAATTAAGTTTAAGTCAATAGTGAAGTGTGGTTCATTTAGTACTTCAATTGAATAGACCGCTTCATGACATCCAAGTTCTTTTGCAATAAATCCTAATCTTTCAATTGTTAACTGAATATTTTTAGAATCTTTTGGCCAGTCAATGACACCTTCTATCCCACCATTATCAAAACCATTTTGACAACCTGGTGCCGTATGTAAGTCTAACATGACTAAAATATTGGTTTCTTTTGCATAATCTAAAGCTTTTTTAATATATTGAAGTGGACTAATATATGGTTGATCATCCAATAACCACCAAGGAATAGGTATTCTAACTGCATTTATTCTTTGTTCCTTTAACCATTTAAAATCCTCTAGAGTAATCCATGTTTCCCAATGTTTTTCTAGAGTTTCTTTAGCTTTTGGATGATTAAGAACAAAACCAGTCTCATCACGACTTGAAGTTATGTTTTCGAATAATGAATTTTTCATCCAACGCTCTAAGACAAACCATCCACCAAGATTAACCCCTTTAATCTTTTGCATAAAATGCTCCTTAGAAAGTGTTTCACTATTCTTATTTTACTACCATTCATATAAATATAAAAGACTAAGAGAATAGCTCCTAGCCTTAGTATACGAAAAGAGGTTTTAATAAACCTCTCTTAGGATTTGAAAACAGCTTCTTTTAAGATCATTCTTTATTCTTTTTCAACCGCTTCGTTAATTTCATGGATGTACCATACATAAATGATGGTTGAAGGTCTAATCTATCAGACATAAAAATTTCATGCATCTTAAAATAGATACTTCTAAAAGGCTCTTTATATTCTGAAACTTTATTTATAAATTTAACTTCTACTGGACTTTTTTTAATAATACCTGCTTATGCGAACAATTTAAGAGGTACAATTTTTGATAGCAAGTATTAGATTGATTAATTTCTAAATATTTTATCTAATGTTTTTCCTTTAGCTAGTTCATCTACAACCTTATCCATATATCTAATTTTTTGCATAAGTGGATCAGTCATTTCTTCTACTCTAATACCACAAATCACACCGGTAATTAAGTGTGCTTTTGGTGTAAATAAAGGAGATGCTTCAATAAACTCAGTTAAAGTTGCACCTTTATTAATTTGTTCAATTAATCCTTTTTGAGTATAGCCTGTTAACCAAGATAGGACTGCATCTAATTCTTCTTGAGTTCTGTTTTTTCGTACGACTTTTTCAACATATAAAGGATAAATACTTGCAAAACTCATTTTCTTAGCACGTTCATTATTCTTTTCATTCATGATGATACCTCGATTCTGAAGTTTACTAAACATAAACAATGTTTAATATATCAATAATTATACAATGGTAATATTTATTATTGTTGAATAACGAAAATAAGGTCTTTGATTTTTTGAACTAATTTATGTAGATTTATCTAATTTAATTAACTAGATTTTAATTTGGGATTATGTACCATCAAAGAAAAACCCTCTAAAATAAGAGGGTTTAGAATTAAACGTTTTGGAATTGTGAGTTATAAAGTTCGGCATAGAAACCATTTTTAGCAAGTAATGCTTCATGGTTACCTTGTTCAATAATGTCACCATCTTTTAACACTAAGATAATATCAGCATTACGAATAGTTGATAATCTATGTGCGATAACAAATGATGTTCTACCAACTGTTAATTCATCCATTGCACGTTGAATAATTAATTCTGTTCTAGTATCGACTGATGATGTTGCTTCATCAAGAATTAATAATGGAGCGTCTTTAATCATTGCTCTTGCAATTGTGATTTGTTGTTTTTGACCTTCTGATAGTTGAGCTGATTCATCTAAATAAGTGTCATAACCATTTGGAAGTGCATTAACAAAGTGTTTTAATCCGACTGTTTCACAGATTTGATCTAACATATCATCTGTAACATTTGCTTTATTATACACAAGATTTTCTCTTAAAGTACCCTTGAATAACCAAGTGTCTTGTAAAATCATATCAAATAAATTATGAATATCTTCACGTTTCATATCGTGAATTGATACACCATCAATTATGATATCACCACTATTTACATCATAGAACTTCATTAAAAGGTTAACAATAGTTGTTTTACCAGCACCAGTAGGTCCTACAATAGCAACTTTTTGACCCTTTTTGATTGATGCATTAAATCCATGAATAATTTCTTTGTCTTCGAAGTAACCAAATTTTACATCTTTGAATTCAATATTACCTTCAACTACATCTAACTTAGCAGTTAAATGAGATTCATTATTCATTTCTTTTTCTTCTAAAATACCAAATACTCTATCTGCAGCAGCACTTGCTTGTTGCATACCAGTCATTGCTTGTGCAAAAGTTTGAAGTGGTTGAGAGAATAATCTAGCATAAATAACGAATGAAATTAAGGTGCCAATTGTAACAACTGAACTACCATTAATGTGAAGTAAAGCACCAACAATAAAGATTAATACATATGATAAGTTACCAACAAAGATCATAATTGGTTGCATTAATCCTGAAAAATATGATGCTCTCCAGTTTGATTTTCTTAATGCGTTGTTTGTTTCTGTGAAAACTGACATTTCATCATCAACAGCATTGAATGCTTTAACGATGTTATGGTTTGTATATACTTCTTCAATTTGACCATTCATTTTACCTAGTAAACGTTGGTTCGCTCTGAAGAATCCTTGCGATTTTTTAAGAATAACTGGGATGAAGAACATACCTAACATAGATGATAGTATTGTTACAATTGCTAATACCCAGTTTGAAATAAACATCATAATCAGCAATCCAATGAATAAAACGATTGCAGAGAATAAATTAGCTATTGATTGAGATAAACTTTGTGCAATTGTATCTACGTCATTAGTTACTTTTGATAAGATATCACCTTTAGTGTTTCTATCAAAATAAGCAAGTGGTAAACGATATAGTTTTTGGTCAACATCGGTTCTTAATCTATTAGCAGTCTTTTGTGTAATGGTTGCCATAATAAATTGTTGAAGGTAACCAAATGCTGCTGAGATTAAGTAAACAATCATGATACCAGTCGCAATTTTAATAACTTTATCAGTATCAATGCCTGTAGCCATATTGTTTTGAATTTCATCAGATAATACTTTTACCATATCTGGTCCAATAATGGTTGTTACAGCAGCAACAATTGCTAAGATAATTGAAATAACCATTGCTGCTGCATATTTATCCATATATTTTAAGAGTTTCTTAAATGATTTAGCATTGAATTTTGCTTTTTCGCCTGAGCCGCCTCTTCCGTGCATCATATTAGATAGCCTCCTTTACAACAAGTTCATCTTCTGATAATTGTGATAATGCGATATCACGATAAACTTCATTATTCTTTAATAAGTCTTCGTGTTTACCAATACCAGCAATCTTACCATCATTTAAAACAATGATTTGATCTGCTTGACGAATTGTACCAATTCTTTGGGCAACAATCACAATTGTTTTGTCCTTTAATTCTTCAGCGATGCCTTTTCTTACCATCATATCAGTACGATAGTCTAATGCACTGAATGTGTCGTCGAATACAAAGATATCTGCATCTTTATATAGCGTTCTTGCAATCGATAAACGTTGTTTTTGGCCACCTGAGAAGTTTGTACCACCTTGCGCAACCGGTGCTTCAATGCCACCTTCTAATTCATAAATAAATGACGCTTGTGCAAGTTTGACAGCTTTATCAAATCTAGCTTGATCAAATGTATCACCATAAGTAATATTCTTTTTAACATCACCGCTAAATAAAACTGCTTTTTGAGTTGCTAGAGAGACAACTGCATTTAAGTCCTCAAGTTTATAATCTTTAACATTCTTACCATTAATTAAAACTTCGCCTTCAATCACATCATAGAATCTATTTAACAGATTGACAAGTGATGTTTTACCAGCACCAGTTGAACCGATGATTGCAATTGTTTCACCTGGTTTAACTTTGAATGAAACATTATCAATTGCTTTATGATTTATATCATCTACATATGAGAATGAAACGTTCTTAAATTCGATTGAACCTTTAACATTTGCTTCTTTATTAGATAATCCATCTTTGATTTTTGGTTGTTTCTTTAAGACTTCATTGATACGATTTGCTGAAACAGTTGTTCTTGGTAACATGAAAATAATCATAACTAAGAACATAAATGACATAACAACTTGCATAGCAACTTGAGTATATGAACCCATGTTACCTAAAACAGTTGCTTTTTCAATGTATCCAGTCTCTCTATTAATTAAGAATGCACCAATAACATAGATTGCAACAGTTAAACCATTCATAGATAACATCATGAAAGGTTGCATAATTCCCATTGCACGTGAAACAAATAAGTTATTTTTAGTTACTTGTTTGTTAACAACTTCAAATTTATTGTTTTGGAATTTTTCTGCATTAAATGCACGAACAACTCTAACACCTGAAATATTTTCTCTTGTTACATCATTTAAATCATCTGTAAGTTTTTGAATCTTTTTAAATCTAGGTAATGAAACTAATACAAGTGAAATCATAACAACTAAGATTGCGACAACTACTGCAAATGTTGCTTGTGTCCATTCAATTGATGTTGATGATAATTTCAAGATTGCCCAAACTGCTGTAACAGGAGCTTTAATCATAAATTGGAATCCCATTGCTGCAAAGTTTTGAACTTGTACTACGTCATTTGTTGTTCTAGTGATTAGTGATGGTGTTGTAAATTCATTAATCTCAGCATTTGAGAATGTTGTAACTTTAGTGATTAATTCTCTTCTTAATTCAAATGACCAGTCAGATGCCATTCTTGCAATAAAGAAACCATTTACTACCATTGCAGCCATTGATCCGAATGCACAAAGTAACATCATACCACCGTTGTACCAAATATCAGTCATATTTAAGATGTTATCTTCACCTTGTCCCATTGAAATCAGTTTAATTAATTGTGATGTGTAGTCAGGCATTGTCATGTCCAACCAAGTTTGAAATACAATTAATCCAATAATTAAGAAAATATATAGCACATCAATTTTCTTAAAATGTTTTAATAATTTAATCATCTTATTTTTTACTCCTCATCCTTATGAAATATGTTGTTTTCTAAAAAAGTCTGCATCTTATCAAAAGTATCGACAAATTGTTTTAATTCATCTTTACCAATGGCATCAATCATTTGAGAAACTAATGAGTAATATCTTTCTTCCATAATTTTATGCTGCTTAAAACCTTCGTCTGTTAAACTAATTAATGTTTTTCTTGCATCATCTTTAGATATTCTTCTTTCAACTAAACCTTTTGCTTCAAGTTTGTTGACAAGATTTGAGACTCTAGCTGTTGAGATATGCATTTTATCAGCTATTTCAAATGTGAATGTCTTACCACCACTATTTGCTAAAAATTTAATTAAGAAATTCATTCCACGTTGTTCCAACTGAGTTTTTTCTACCACTTGGTGAGGATGCAGATTTTTAAAATACGTAATTAGTTCTATAACATCTTCATGTTTCGCCATAAGTACCTCCTTTTTATTTTTACTGATAACAGTTTACGCTTATTAATTTAGTAAGTAAAGTAAATTGCTAACCCAGTTAGCGATTATGTTATTTCATCTCATATTTTATTTTATAAAGAAAAAAGTGGAAACAAAATCCACTTTTAAATCATACTTATAACTTTTAAAAATATCATAAAATCATCAATGAATTCGTTATTAATTGTTATCTTAAACTCAGACAGTTTCATATATAATCTTCCAACACTTATAGCATATCAAATAAACTATTTTTATCAATTATTCATACAATGAAAAATATTCACAATCTTTTATAAAAAAATAAAAAGACCCTGTGAGAGTCTTTGTTATAGTTAGAATAATCTGATAGCTGTAACGATTAAAGTTAATAAAACCATCCCAACAGCTACCATAATTGGTGAATCTTGTCTGTTACGTCTTTCAATATTTGATGCCACTACACTAATTAAATAGATAATACCCATGACAATTAAGTACCAAAAGACTACACCAAGTTTTCCATCATTAAAAGTAAACCAACCATTTGATTCAAAATCTAAGAAAAAATAAGGAAATTTTGAACCATCTGAAAATCTGATACCAGCAAAATACATCGTATATGAAAACACTAAATATTAAGCAGGTGTGATTAATCCATATAAACTTTGTTTATTCACTGTAATTTTATGGTCGTTCATTAAATAGTCAACCATAGCTAATACCGGTGTCAATGTATGAACAAGTAAATTAGATGGGCTTACTAAATAACTTAAAGGCATACTTGGTGATAATAATATTGAAAAGACAACATATGTTAATAATATACCCCTGGTTAAAATATACTTTAACAAATAAAATCCTTTTGCTGGTTTATTGAAAATTGCTACAAAGATACCTACAAATGCAATCATTGCAATCCAAAGATTACCTTGAATGGTGAAATACATAATGAGTGAACGTCCACTCATAAAACCACCACTTGCGGTATCCATTTGTAAGACTACTCCAATGATTGCAGATAAAATGACAGAAACCTTAATAATGATGTTTTTTAGCATATTGAATATCCTCTTTCTCTAGTCTCTATATCATTATAGAATAATTTGATTAGATGTAAAGTAAATCTATATAATAATTTGTGACTACTTAAATGTAAGTCATTCTAATCTTGTATTTTCTTCTTTTTAAATAAATGAAAGTTTCTTTTATCATAGTATCCAATATATTTTTGATAATTTTGATCAAAGTAATCATATATTTCTTTACTGTATGAAACAATAAATTCAAATGATTCAGAATAGATATAAATGTTTTTTGATTTAAAAATGTTTTTTTGACGTCCTTTAGAAGGTAAATAAATTTTTACAATGTATTTTGTTTTTATGTCAAACAATGTATTTCTACCAATTAAATAAATATCAGATTTGGTAAACTCAATATAGTTACTTTCTAAATCTCTTGTTACAAGGAAAAATGGAATACCTGTAAATAAAGAGAATAATGTAATTCTTAAAAGATTTTGATGATAACCAAATGCAAGTAATGTAATACTCATAATGGTTGTTGCAAATAATAAAATAAAAGTGATTCTTGAGAATAATGCATCTTTTTGATTCCTTTTGAATTTCATAGATGTTCTCCTAATGATGTATATAGTATAGATAATCACCAGATTTTATTATAACAAAACAAATAAAAAATTGCCTTGTAAAGCAATTTTTTATGTTTTTTATTTAAGTTTGTTTCTTCTGAGGCAAAAACTTAAATATCAGATAGAATATAAATCCAGTCCCCAAAAATAAACTAAGTAAAACAATTAAATAATAAGGATAATCTAGATTCCATATGAGGTCAAACATTGGGTCTTTTGCTCTAGTCCAGAAAAAGTTGGTTGAACCACCTGTTTGAAATTGCTCATTATATAGACTCATAACATACGCAATCCAAGTCGAGACCAAGACAGATGTTACTGCTATTTTAAAGTTTTTGAGTTTAACATCCCATAATCGATATCGCCATGCAAAAACTGGCATGAAGCATAAAATCATATGGGAAATAAATGATTGAATCGGTAAGAAACTATATGGATTAAACCATGGCAAGATTCCAATCGGTAAAAGTAATGCAAGTGGTGCACCAACAATTGCTTGAATAAAGATTGCATCATACATCCACTTTTTATTAAATATACCGGTTATTACTGCAAAGTAAATTGCAATTGAACACATATGAAAAGACAAAGATGCAATAACATCTTTATTAAATGCTTCCATAAAGTTAACTACTCTTAATACTTCTAGAATCAGTAAAATTATAGCTAACATCATCATAAATATTCGTTTGTTTTTAAACTTAGCACCAATCAACCATACCACCCAGAAGAGGAGGATTGTTCCTCCAAGCATCAAAAGGTGGTATGTTGAGAAAGTTTTTCCCATCTCTGGGTCATAGATAAAATCTTTTTGGTGCCAAATATAATCTATAAAATCTGTCATTTTTTATTGTAAAGGTACTAATTCCATAATAGCAATACTATATCCACTTGGGAAGATAGGAATTGGAGCTAATACTTCAAAGTAACTTGGTGGTAAGATATTGTTTCCAATATTACTTAAGACAGCACTTTGAATCATCGACATCATCGTTGCTTGATTACCACCAGAAATAATTGCTGCATCAGCAATTTGACTAGCTGATAAATTATAGAATGCTGCAAGCATAGATAGATTACTAATTGTTGGTAAGTCTAATACAACACTATATTGTTGATATGCATAATTACCAATATTATTAGCTAGTGCTAAGAAATCAGTAACGTCACTATATAATCCCATTGGGAACGCATATTGTCCACCAGTAATACGTGGGTCTTCACTTTGTAAATAGTTAAATGCTCGATTTGACTCATAACCATCAATAATTACTCGAACTTCACTACCACTTAATTGTACGTTTTCTTCATCTCTAACTTCTGCTTCACTGTATGGTTCAGTTAATAAGATGAAGTTTAACATCTCTGTTTCAAGCCCTGTAACTGGGTTAACTACTTCTTTGATAATGGATCTTCCAGTTGATGAAATACCTGTTTCGATACCAGACTTCAATTGAAGTGCAACCAGTGTCATACCATATGCTTTAAACCATGCTTCTTCTCCAGAAATATAGTTTTCCATAGTAGTACGATTAATTCTGATAGTTGGATTGTATATACCACCATATGGTCTAATATCAACAGCATGAATAATTGAACCACCAGATTGTCCTAAATATGAATCATTAATTGTGATATCTGCACCATGTGAATAAACACCATTTGCCCAGCTATCATCAATAATAACTTTATTTAATACAGTACTAATCTTAACTTGTTCTTCATTAACTAATGTAAATCCTTTAGCTCTGGTTGATACAGCAATTACTGTAAATTTAATTTGTGAATTATTAATTTCTACCGCACCTTGAGTGTTGAAGACACCAATATATCCGCCAGAGTTTCTACTCATTAGACGTTCTTGAAGTAGAATATCTTCTGCAGTTCCACCTAAGTTAATTGAAGGCACAGTTGTATTACCAATAATTGTTAAGTTATTCATAACAAACTTAGCGTTATTTTCAACTTGAATGTAATTCTTAGGTAAACCATCACCCGAACTAATTTCACCATTACCACCAGAATAATTGAAGATACCAATTTGCATATTAACAATTTCAAATGCATCTGCATATCCAACCAGTCCACTACCACTTCTACCATTTGAGTATGGTAATTGTGAACCATTAATTGTCATGAAGTTACCTTCAATTCTAATTGAGTCATTATTGTCTAAAGTTACACGATTATAGACATTACCTGCCCCATTAGCTATATTTTTAGGTGAACCATCGGCATTCATTTGGTTAGGTGATAATTGAGCAGTTATATTTGAATGCAGATTGATTAATGAAATACTACTGTTTGAATATAATTCTTTTAATTCTTGGTTCGTAAATGCATTGTGTCCATTATTTACAGTAACTACGTAAATTAATGTTTGAGCTTGCATATTAAGTGATTGATACTTCGGTGTGATTTCAATTTGATATGTATTGCCAATTGCTGCATTCTTAAACTTGATTCGGTTCTTAGGTTTCATTGACAAGTGATCAGCTAAATCTTCATCATCAATTTCTATCCAAGTGTTTACACCTGTTTTTATATAGAATTTATAAGTTAAGATTGCATCATCAATGTTGATTCGATTTCCTTGTGAGTTGGTTAATCTTGCATCTAAGTAGAAGTTATTTTGTGCACCAACATAGTATGGAACATCTGTATCAATATAAGTTGAAGCACCGGATGTTTCAGTTAGGTAAGTTTGATAATTAGAACCATACCCAAATTGTTTAATATCTTTAACAATCAAGGCATCATATGTATCAGATGTACCATTAGGACGAGTCATCTTAAACTTAAATGAACCAGCAATGTTCTTCATCTTTAATGTCGAACCATTTTCAATACTTACTAAATCTGAACCTGAAAGAATTTCAAATGTATATAAGACATTAAATTGATATGTCATATTTGTATAGAAGATATAACGAGTTGATTCTTCAAATTCTTCGATAATGAAGTAATCATAGATTGCAGTATTTTCTGGTGCATCATCATAAATAGACTTTCTTTCAAAGATAAATTCATCTGAAAGTATACTATCTGTTGTATCTTCTTGGTCACCTATAGCTTGAATGGATACTGAGTGTAATCCAGTCTCGGTTAACTTAATAAACTTCGCGTGATCAGGATGTTCACTTGTAATAACTAATGTGAATACCAAGCCATCTTGGGTGACTAGTGATGTATAATCACTGATTAAAACTTTATCAATATATAGGTTAAAGTTTGGTTGAACTTGACCAAGTAAATCAAGTTTCCAAGTAATTGTAATTGTATTACCTGATTGAGAAACATTAACGCTAATATCATAAGGTTGTTGATATGCTACTAAAGTCTTCCACTTAGAATAAACTTCAACTTGATTATCAACAAAATCATTAAATGCGTAATCACCTTGAGTAAGTTTTACTTCCTCATCATCTGCTAAGTAATACCAACATAGGAATTTATATCCTGGTCTTGTTAGAACCCAAATTGGAGAATCCTCACCAATAAAGATTGCCTCTGGGTCATTTCCTTGGGATGCGATAAAGATGATTGAGTTATTATCAACAAAGCGAATGGTCTTAGCTGTGTTATCAAAGTATAACGCAGTAATGTTCATTGCTTCTCTAATATTAGTAAATAGAATTCTTTCCCAAATTGCAGTAATATTTGGATTATCATTTAATACTGCAGGAATAAATGATTCATCTAATTCTTCATTGTAATAAACAAAACGTGTATCTGAAATTGTTGAATTGCCTTCACCTTTTTGTGTAAAGACAAGTTCTAAGATGATTCTTCGATAGTAAACTTCAACACCTTGCATGTCATCTGTGACAAGTAAAAGTGCTTCAATATAAATATATAAAAATTCCATTACTTTCTCCCCTTTATGTAACCTACTGCAACTGCATCCTTTCCTGCATTCATTGCAATGACTGCACTTGATTCTGTAACATACTCAGGTAAGAATCCGAGTGCACGAACAAGTGACGCTTTAAATTTTTCAGCTTCTTCTAAATTGTCCACATAAGAGATTGCATAAGTTTGTATGCCATCTTTCTTATGAACATCCAAGATATGTTTAATAATCTTATTGAAACTGTTTTTCTTACCAATTGCTTTACTAAGGACCACCCCTTCACCTTCCTTATTAATTGATACAATTGGTTTTAAGTTGAATACTTTAGCAACAAATCCTAAACTCTTTCTGATTCTACCACTTCTAACCATGTTATCAAGTGACTTAACTGAAACTAAAATGTTTGAGTTATTGACAACATCCAGAGTTGATTGATAAACTTCATCAAATGATTTACCTAAGGCTACTTGTTTGGCTGCATGTAGAGTAATCAGACCTTCACCTACTGAGTTTTGTTTAGAATCAACTATTTTAATACTGTCATCTTTCATTTCAGCAATTGCATTTTTAAAGACTTGATTTGTTGATGACATCTTTGATGAGACTGTAACAACTAATATATTCTTATATAACTTCTTTAATAATTCCAATTGCTTGATGACTGAAATTGTTGAAGGTGATGCGGATCTTGGGAATGATTCTCCATTTTCGATTAACTCTAACATTCTAGGATTCTTAATTGATTTCTTATCAAAGTATATTGTTCCATCAACATTAATAGAAACAGGGAATACTTGAATTTGAAGTTCATCAATTAATTTTTGATTGATATCAGAAATTGAATCAGTAAGTACTGCAATATCATATTTTCTATGGTGATTGATAGCATTTTGATTTTTCATATCATCAACTTTAGAATCAACAATCGTTGCATATTTTGATACATATTCAAAAACTTTATATGGTTCATTCGTATGAATATGGATCTTATAAAATTCAGATGACTCACCAATGACCAAACTATCACCATGATGATTAAGTAATTGTTTTAAAGATTCTTTTTCTAATGGTGTTTTAATTAAGATTTCAGTACAATATCTAAAATTAATATCCGTTTCTTCTTCGTTATGATTATGTTCATCAAGTGATAGATTTTCTGTTTCTTTGACATCTATAACAAAGTTTTCATCAGCAATACTTCTAACAAAACCATCAACAAACATTGTAAAAGCAAGTGCTCCAGAATCAACGACATTATTTTTCTTTAAAATCGGTAAGAGTGATTTTGTTGATTCTAGTGTTTTTTGAAGTTCTAAATTACGTTTCATTAAGTATTCTTCAAACGACGTTTCATTTGTTTCTTCTGATAATAGGTTAAACCAGTTTCTCATTAATGTAATCATTGTACCTTCAACTGGCATATCAATTGCTGAATATGCAAACTCATAACCTTTTTTCATTTGATCTCTTAAAACCTTTTGATCAACAAAATCTGTTTCAATATCTTTTGATAAACCATACATGAATTGAGAAAAGATTAATCCTGAATTTCCTTTAGAACCGATTAAAGCAGCATTAGATATGGATTCTAATGTTTCTTTTAATGTCGCTTTCATTTCTGCTCTTTGAAGAATAGAATCCATTAATGAACGCAGATTTGAACCAGTATCGGCATCCTTAACTGGAAATACGTTAATTTCATTTAGTTGTTTTTCTTTTAAAATAACTGCTTTAGCACCATTGATGATGGCATTAAAGAACTTATCTTTATAAATTTGAATCGATGTCATTTCAATACTCCTTGATAAATTAGATATGTAAATAATGAGATTAAGGTCGATAATGATGTGCCCCATATAAGATCAATAATGACAATCTTTAATGGGAAGCCTTCCATTGTTGCATAATTTGTTAAATCATATGTTGCATAACTTGCTAATCCAAATAATGCTCCTAGGAAGATTGTTTTAACAAGTGATCCTGATTCAATACCAGGCACTAAGACAAAGATAGTTAACGCTGCAATAAAGATGATATAAAAGATAATAGCTACTACGAAATTCACGTCTTGTTTCATTAAATGACCCATTTCTTTTTGATATAAGTCTTTAGCGATAATCCCTAACCATAGTAAATCGATTAAAATAAAAATTACAAACGCTAATCCAAACACTTTTAGATACATCCACATATAAATCACCTCAAAATTTGATTTCAAAGTAATTTTAAGTTTTATTTGTTAAAGGTGAGTTAAGGATGTAACCAAATGCAGATTATTTGTAACAAACGGTTTAACCTATGATTATTAAAACTCCAAATTTAAATACGAACTCATGTTATAATGTTCTTTAGACAACTACTCTTATTTAAGGAGAAAATATGAAATATTTTAAAACACTGATAGTGGTTCTTTTATTATCAATTAGCTTAATTGCTTGTACAGAAATTGAAGATATTGAAGAACCATTAACTTATCGAATTTTGATTAATGAGGATGTATCAAGAGAATTTAAAGTTGGTGATACCATCGATTTTAAACAATTCTTCATCATTATGGATTCAAATGATGAACTTGTTCAAATTACCGATTCTATGATTGATGCAAGTAATGTGAACATGCAACAAGTTGGTTCATACATTGTTAAAATTACCTATTCAAACTATAAAAATCAAGTAACCATTCACGTTGGACCAAATGATTCAGGTGGTGGTGAAGTTGAAATTACCTATACAATTACCATTAACGATGATATTTCTACATCATTACTTTTAAACTCACAAAACATTGATTTTAAAGCTTACTTCATCATTACTGATAGCGAAGGTAATCAAATCCAAGTCACTGATGAAATGCTTGATTTAAGTGAAGTAAACTTGAGTACAGTTGGTGAATTCACAATTACAATAACATACCAAGATGTTTTTAAGTCACTTGATATTACAGTGCTTCCCCCAGATAATTTAGTAGCATCTGATTTATTCATTTCAGAGTACTCAGAAGGTTCTAGTTATAATAAGTACATTGAAATCTTCAATGGTACAGGTTTAGATGTAGATTTATCCAATTACGCTGTTAAATTATTTAATAATGCAGTTTCACCTGCTCAATATACTTTAACTTTGACAGGCACTTTAAAAAATGGTGAAACCTATGTAATTTATCATTTACAAGCTAATGCAACTATTAAAGCAGTTGGCAATATGTATCATGATGTAACCAACTTTAATGGAAATGACCCAATCGCACTCTTTAAAAATGATGTATTAATTGATGTTGTCGGTGATTTAACTAAATCTGTATCAGAAGGTTATGATGCTGGTGGCGTTTCAAAAGCTACAAAAGATAATACCATTATTAGAAATTCAAATGTTTATCAACCAAATGCTAGATGGGATGGCGATGAATGGACTGTTTTAGGATATGAAGTTTATTCAGATATTAAATCACACACTATGGATTGGTTTAATTATCCATCACCTGAGGTTCCAGTTGACAGAGTTCCAGACCTTTATATTTCTGAATACTTTGAAGGTAATGGTGAATATAATAACTCTAAATATATCGAAATCTATAATGGTTTAGGTTTCGACGTTGATTTATCTATTTATGGTTTATCACTTTATTCAAATGGTCAAACTTTCCCTTCTTACACTGAAGATTTAGTCGGTACATTAAAACATGGTGAAACCTACATTGTTTATGCACCATATTCAGCTGATGAAATTAAGGCAGTTGGTAATCTTTCAAGTGAGGTTGCATACTTTAATGGAAGACATGCGATTGCATTAACTAAAAATGATACAATCATTGATGTCTTTGGTGTTATTGGTGAATATCCAGGTGAGGATGGATGGTATGTTGATCAATTCAGTGGTACTGCTAATAATACTTTAATCAGAGATTATGATGTAAATGGACCAACAACAACTTGGGATAAATCTGAATGGTATATTTGTTATGAAAACTATTTATATGATATTGGACAACATAAAGTAACTTATGATGAAGAACCGATTGAAGACTTTACTATTTTGTTCAACTTAATTAAAAATTTATCACTTGATAGTAAAGGTAGTGCCAAAGCTGAACTTGCTGTAACGATTAAAGGTACAGTTTTCATGGATGTTAAAAATGAAACAACATTAGTCTATATTACAGATGGTACTTATTTCATTAAACTTCATGGTCAAAAAATCCATAATTATACTTCTCCAAATACTGTATATGAAGTTGAAGGTTATTATAATGCCAATCTTTATATTCCATCCTTCAGCGTTTCAAATCCATCAACAGATATTACTGCGATTAAAGATGAAGAGCCAGTGAGTGATATTTTCTATAAAGAAGTCACACTTTCAGAAATCTTATCAATGAAGAGAGAAAATTTTGTCCAAAACCTAAATAATGAGTATCTTCAATCAATGTTATTAATCAAAGGATACTTACAACTTGATACACATAATTCAACCCGTTGGGATTATGCATTAACTGTAAATGAAACATATACTAAGAATGATACACAATATATCAATAATGGTTTATACTTCAAAAACGATATTAATGAACTTGAAGATTTCTTAATGCCTTATGAAGTAGAAAAAAATGGAGATAATATTGAAATTGAAATCTTTGGTGTAATTTACGATTGGAATCCTAATCGTAAAAATTGGAGAATTTACGTTTCAGATGAATTAACTTATCAACATTTAGAAGGATAACAATTAAAAAGGTAACTCGCTTGAGTTACCTTTATTTTTTATGATATAATTTGAAATCTTGATTGACGTTAAAAAACAGCCTATTCGGCTGTTTTATGCAATTTAAGTGCTTCTTCTTGTTTATGAAGTTTATAAGCTTCTTCGACTGCAAATCTTAATTTTGTTACTTGATCACGTTTGTTTTTTGGATAGATATAATAAGTATCATCCAGTGTTGATAAAACAATGGCATCAGCAACAACTTTATCTGATCTTAATTTATAATCAAATTCAATATGAACAGAGTAAAGTGAAGCTGTTTCTCTAACTAAATCAAGTGGTTGATCAATATCTTGTCCAGTTAATCTAAATCCATCTTTGGTATGAACTAGTTTACCATTTCCTAATGGAATAAATCCTTTAGCATTTGGTAAAGATTCAATATACACATCATCCTCAAAATGATATGTACCATTAATTAATTCTTGACGTGTAAATTCTCGTTGTGTTTCATACCAATCTGGAATATGTGGATACTTTGTTTCACCTTCATGTGCATGAAGTCTACCATACTCATCTTGAGTATGTCGTTTTCCACAAGCATTACACCAAATTTCAGTGCCTGCTGAATCCATCATAAATTCAGTGCCACAAGATTCACATTGGTATAAAACTTTATGTAAACCTTTAGTTCTGTTTTTATCTTTAATCTTTATTTGATTGTCAAATTGGTATTTGAATTCATCGTATTCAAACGCTTTATGAATTCTTGAATTAATTTCTTCTACTGGTAATTCTAAGATTTCATCCTTAGTGATGATTTGAGTCATATCTGCAGTTAGAGGAACTTTTCTCATTCCCATGTTCCAAACTGGTTGGCTTAAGAAATTACCATGCATATTTAATACAACTACTGGCACTTTTAAAATCTTGACCATTTTAGCTAGTGAATCCGGTAAAGCAGCAGTTGTACCCATCACTGAATAACATGCCTCTGGATATAAAATTGTAATCTTCTTTAATTTTTCTAAAGAATATTTAAGTTGTTTAAATAAGAGTGTATCTTGTGGTGTAAACTTACGTTTCCCCATTGCACCAACATTTCTTAATAACCATTCGCGCTTTAAGAATCCATCAATCGCGACAACATATGTTGCACGATGAGGGAAAATAGCATGCGTAGTTACTTTAAAATCGATAAATGCATGGTGTGTACAAAGTAAAAGATAAGGAGGTTTAAGACCCTTCATATTCACTTTATTTACTTTAAGGTGACGCGGCAATGTTGCTGAGAAACTCAGTGCATATGCGATTGGAGTTAAGAACCATTTTTCTTTTAATGGCTTTTTAATCATATCAAATCTTTTTATTAATGACATTATAAAATATTCCCCTAAACATGAAAGTTTTTGCGTGGCGTAAATATTCTAGCATATTTTAATATTTACATACCTATATAACGACTTTTTAATCAAACATTTGAATGATTTTTCATCAAAATAAAGGTTTACCACGTATTGTGCTAAACCCTGTAATTTTATTAAGCTTCTTTAAGTTCTAACTTACTAAGTTTATTGCATTCATTTACTAAGTACTCAGTAATTTCATTTCTATTTAATCCCATTTCTTTGATCTTACTAAATTTAATTGGATGACCAAAGATATATTTTCTTTCATTCAACTTAAAGTATGATACATACACATCAACATCAATACCTCTTTTAAGTAAGTAATCTCCTAAGACGACAAAACCTCCATGGAAGCCTTGAAGTTCATCTAAATAACCTTCATCGCTCTTCTCAGGAAAAATGACAATGTTCTCTTTAGTATCTTTAATTGTTGTTAAACTCTCTTCTAATGTTTGTTTGAAACGATAATCTTTATATGTAGAGATTAAATTTAAACCTTTATAAAAAAGATTTGTAAGCGGACTTGCTAGTAAACAAAACAATCTTGCAAGATGAATGTTCCAATGTTTCTTTTCATGATAATAAACTCTTGATTGATATTTATACATCTTAATCAATCCTGAGTTCATTTCATGAGTACCCCACATTCTGATTGGAAAATCTGCATAAATTTCTAATGACATTGGTGCATCAGTACCAACATGATTTGAAAGAATAATTGCACTTTCACTTGGTTTTTCGCCAAGATAAATAAACTTTGGTTTCTTATATCGTCCATGCATTAGTTTTTTTAAACCACGATACCAGAGCTTCCTTTTTTGTTTAAACATGTTATTTTCCATAGTAAATGTGTATTCCTTTTTCAAATTGAATTTCTTAATACTTTATGAATTTGATACGTTTTTAGCATTTTTATTGTAGCATAAATCTTGATTATTCAAATAAATCTGCATAAGAGAACTATAAAATAGTCTCTTATCATTTATATATTAACAAAGGTAAATACTTCATCAAATGAGTATTGTTTAGATTCCAAGATTTGATAACTATCTTTAAAGACTTCACTTAAGATTTTCTTTTCTACTTTACGTCTTAATTCAAAATATGAAATCAAGTCATCGATAGAGGTTAAATTGTGAGTTTTAGCATATGGTGAATTGGTAAAATAATTCATCATAAATTTAAACCACATTTCATGACCATCTTCATTCACTCTTTCTTTTTTTGCTTGAAGAAAGTTTTGTCTAATATGATCAGAATCGATATATAACATTCGATAATTAAAATTCATGACTTCTTTAAGTTCTTGATAAAACTTAACTACTTCTTCCTCAGTCATTTGATAGAAAAGTAACATGGTTTCAACTACATTTTGAAAGATTGAACATTCAAAAATCCCATCGTTTGATTGATAGTTTTTAAATCTTCTAAATAAGATTTCTTTAAACTTTTGGAAAGAAACTCGACCATTATAAATTTCATACTGTTCCATTTCAAGATAAAATGTCTCATCTTGTTTATTAGTCTTTGTATAAGGGACAACATAGAATTGATCTTCTTTATGTGTTAAGTCTTTGATACAAGGATACTTAATTAAAAGTTTGTTGTATTGCTCTTTATCTAAATAACTGCACCAAGCAAGTTCTAGTGGATTATAGTCACCTTCAAAAAAAGTTTTATGAGTCTTCATATCCTTCGATAATTTTTTGATTAATGTCGTTTTACCACTACCCTGTATACCTTCAATAAAAATGTTCATATATATTCCCCTAAATATGCTTCATGTATTTTATAATTGAAATCTAAAACGTAGTTTTACTACCCTAATTATACCATTAAAGAAAAAGGTCTCTACAAATGTAAATAATTTGTAGGACCTTTTGATTTATTATGATAAAGTTTCTAAGTATTCTTCATATGAAGTAATATATGATGTCAATTCACCATTCGCTTTTACTTCATATATTTTATTAGCAACCGTTGATGCTAATTGATGGTCTTGAGTTGTAAATAAGATGACACCACTAAATTCTTGTAGACCTTTATTTAATGCTGTAATTGTTTCCATATCAAGATGGTTAGTTGGTTCATCTAAGATTAAGACATTATTTGATAAAATCATCATTCTACTCATTAACAGTCTAACTTTTTCTCCACCTGATAAGACATTGATTGATTTTAATGCATCATCACCTGAGAATAACATACGACCTAGGAAACCTCTAACATAAGTTGTTTCTTTATTTGGAGAATAGTCCGTCAACCAATCTACCATTTTTGTATCTTTGGTAAATTCATAGTTATGATCTTTATCAAAGTAACCAACGTTAGTCGTTTGACCCCAGCGAATTGTACCAGAATCAGCAGTTTCTTTACCTGCAAGAATATCAAATAAAAGTGTATGTGCTTTTTGGTTTAAGCCAACAAACACGATTTTATCTTCTTTACCTACTGTAAATGAGATATTATCTAAGACTTTTTTACCATCAACAACTTTAGTTAAGTTTTCTACCTTTAAAATATCATCACCAAGTTGCTTTTCAAACTTGAAGTTGATATATGGATAGCGTCTAGTTGAAGGTTTAATTTCATTAAGTTCAATTTTATCGAGTAATTTCTTACGTGATGTTGCTTGTTTTGATTTAGAAGCATTTGCACTAAATCTCGAAATGAAATCTTGAAGTTCTTTAATCTTTTCTTCTGATTTCTTGTTTTGTTCTTTCATTTGTTTAAGCATTAATTGGCTTGATTCATACCAGAAATCATAGTTACCAGCATAAAGATTCACAGTCTTATAATCAATATCCACAATATGTGTACATACTTTATTTAAGAAATAACGATCGTGCGATACGACAATCACTGTGTTTTCAAAATCAATTAAGAAGTTTTCTAACCAACGAACAGCTTCTAAATCTAAGTGGTTAGTCGGTTCATCTAGTAACAAGATATCAGGATTATCAAAGATTGCTTTAGCTAGTAAAACTTTAACCTTTAAATTACCTTCTAAATTTTTCATTTCTTCATAATGGTATTTAACATCAATACCTAAACCTGATAAAAGAATTGCAGCATCGGATTCTGCATTCCAACCATTCATTTGATCAAACAATTCCTCTAATTCACCAGCTTTAATACCATCAGCTTCTGTAAAGTCTTCTTTTTGGTAAATAGCTTCTTTTTCCTTCATAACGTTATAGAGTTTTTGATTACCCATTAAAACTGTCTCAATAACTGAAAAATTGTCATATTTAAAATGGTCCTGTTCTAAGACAGACATACGTTTTGATTGTGGATATGAAATTGTTCCTTTAGTTACTTGAAGTTTACCACTTAATAATTTTAGTAGTGTTGATTTACCAGCACCGTTAGCACCAATAACACCATAACAGTTTCCTTCAGTAAATTTAATGTTGACATCTTCAAATAAGATATCTTTTCCAATTTGATAAGTTACGTTAGCAACATTTAACATGATATACACCCTTTTTTTCTTATAAACCTCTACTATTCTAACATAAGTTAGATACGTATGCTAATTATTACTATGTAATATTTAAAGTTTGAGAAAAAAGGGTCAAATGTGTTAAAAATTAGTCTTTATATAATAAAAGAATCCGATACCAAATTTAGATTGTACCGGATTTTATCAATTATTTAATTTTGATTAAGAATGATTTGAGTAGAGTTGGATTCACTTTATCAAGTAATTCCACAAATAACTTTAAAACTTTTGAATCTTTATCATTAGCAATCACAACTTTTTTAACTTCTGGATAAAGTTTAACCGCATCGTTGTAATTACCTCTTTGAAAGAATCCAGGTGTGAATCCTTTTAAAATATCTTCGAATTCATTAAGTCTAATTTCTAGAGCAGCTGAATCTTTAATCTTTACAGAATCTGAAATATCATTGACAATTTTAACTTCTTGATTCTTATCAAATGGTTTTGTAACAATCTTACAAAGTGAAATTGGAATATCTTCGCCATCGACTTTGATAGTTCCATGCTTAACTTCATTTGTTTCAATTGAAACAACAACTAATCTCATATCTTCTGGTCTTTTAACTAGAATAGATTTCTCTTTAACATATTTTAATAAATCATCCTCTTCAGTACGGAAGTATACAAGGTTCTCGTCATGTTTTTTGAAACCTCTAAAACTATAGTTTGTACCTTCAACAATAAATTCATAAGTTTCCGCTTCAAAGGCTTTTCTAAATGCCATACTGTCTTTAATTTTTTCAATTTCTTCTTTAGTTCTTTCAACCACAGCTTTAGAGACATCTGTAACAACTTTAGTTGCTTTATTAATAAAATTAGCTATTTTGTCTTTACCAGATGGTTTAGCATCTTGATGCTTTTCTTGATCTTTATTTTCGTTTTCCATATTAAATTACCCCTTCGATCTCTTTAATTAAATTATAACATACGACAAGGAATAAAATTAAGACATTTTTATGTCTCTATTTTTTAATACTTAAAGTTCTCATAGAGTTTAATACAGCAATTAAAGCAACCCCTATATCAGCAAACACTGCTTCCCACATCGTAGCTACACCGAATGCACCAAGAAAAATGAAGATTAATTTAACTGTGAGTGCAAAAACTATATTTTGGATCACAATTGATTTTGTACGTTTTGCAATCTTAATTGCCAAAATAATTTTTGATGGTTCATCTGTCATAATAACTACATCTGCGGCTTCAATCGCAGCATCACTACCTAATCCACCCATCGCAATCCCAATATCTGCTCTACTTAAGACTGGTGCATCATTAATCCCGTCACCAACATAAATGATATTGCCTTTTTTATACGGATTTAATGATAATTCTTCAACTTTATCTAATTTATCTTTCGGTAATAAATCTGCATAAATATGATCAAGTCCAAGAAAAATACCAATTTCTTCTGCCACTTGTTTCTTATCTCCGGTTAACATGATTGTCTTTTTAACACCTAAGGCTTTTAGCCCATCAATTGTGTTTAAAGAATCTTCTTTTACTGAATCAGAAAGAAGAATATATCCCGCATAAACTAAATCTACTGCAACATGAATTAATGTACCAACAGCTTTATCATCTCTATAATAAATGTTATTGTTTTTCATTAATTTGTTATTGCCAACTAAAACTAATTTATCATCAATATTCAGTTTAATCCCTTGGCCTGGAACTTCTTCAAAGTTTGTTATTCTATCTTGATTAATGCTGCCAACAAATTTCGATTGTATTGAAAGTGCAATCGGATGATTAGAATGACTTTCTGCATAGACTGCATATTCTAATATTTGGTCTTTCGTAAAACTATTTTCACATTGGATTAAGGAAACACTAAAGTCTCCCTTAGTTAACGTGCCTGTTTTATCAAATAAAACTGTTTCAACCTTACTCAAAGCTTCTAAATAATTTCCACCTTTAATTAAAATACCATTTTTTGATGCTCCACCAATACCACCAATAAATCCAAGTGGTACTGATAAAATTAATGCACATGGACATGAAACAACTAAGAAAATAGATGCTCTATAAATCCAATCATTGAATTCTTGATTAGGTATAACAAGTGGTGGAATAACTGCAATAATTATTGCTAGTAAAACTACGATTGGTGTGTAATATCTGGCAAACTTAGTAATAAACTTTTCAGTTTTTGCTTTTTTAGAACTTGCATTTTCAACAAGTTCAAGTATTTTAGATGCCGTTGATTCGTTGAATTTTTTCAATACTTTTATTTTTAATAATCCATTTGAGTTAATTGAACCACTTAAAACATTATCTCCAACCTCTACGTCACAAGGCAATGCTTCACCAGATAATGCTTTAAGATCAAGTGATGATGAACCTTCAATAATTATCCCATCTAACGGAATTTTTTCACCAGGTTTTACGAGAATTATGTTTCCAATTTTAACCATTGATGGAGCGACTTTTTTATAATCATTATTAATTAAAAGATTTGCATATTCGGGTCTTATATCCATCAATTTAGTAATTGATTTTCTTGACTTATCAACTGCCATGTTCTCCAGAATTTCGCCTAGTAAATAAAATAACATGACTGCAACCGCCTCTTTATATTCACCAACATAGAATGCACCAAATGTTGCAATCATCATCAAAAAGTGTTCCGAGAAAAAGTCACCATGAATAATCTTTTTAAACGCGGTTATGATAACTTTATAACCAACAATCAAGTAACTTAGAATATAAAGTAAAAAATGAATCCAATCTTCAAAATTAAAAATGATACTAACTAAAAGAATGATTGAACCAAAGATTAAGTTGATGATTTCTTTATGATTTTTTTTGATATCTATTTCCTGCCTATTTTCCTCAAAATCAAAAATAACCTTCACATCAGGTTCAATTCTTTTTATAATATTCATTACTTTATCTTGAATCATTTCAAGATTGTTTGAATCATGAGTTTCAATATTAAGTTTTTGAGTGATAAAGTCAACAGAAGCGTTATGTACACCTTCAATATTCTTGACACTATCTTCAATTTTCAATGCACAGTTGGCACAATCTAGACCATCTAGCAAGATATCTTTTTTGATCATAATAACTTCACCTACTTTTAAAAACTTAAATCTTTGCCTACTCATTTTAACACTACAAAAAGTAAAGTCAATATGAAACTAGTTTCAAACAAATTTTCATTTACATATATGTAAAATTATAATTTTAAAAGACTTCATCCTCAATTATCGAATAGACTATAATATAAATACCAAAGTATGATTTAAGTCCTCTATGAAAATAAAAAGTTCGACCATATCATAATCGAACTTCAAAATAAATAATCTTTGAGTTATCCTAAAGCAACATCTAAAATCATCATAATGACAAATCCAAGCATGACACTCCAAGTCGCTAAGTGTCCATACTCATTCATATGACCTTCAGGAATTAATTCTTCAACCACAACATAAATCATGGCACCAGCTGCAAATGCTAAGAACCAAGGAATCAGTGGAGCAATGGATGCTGCAAGTACTAATCCAACAACTGCAGCAATTGGTTCGACAACACCAGAAAATGCTCCAAATAAGAATGCTTTATGTTTGCTTCCTAATTCTTCTGCCATTGGAAGAGAAACTGCTGCACCTTCAGGAAAGTTTTGTAAACCAATACCGATTGCAAGACTTAAACCTGATGCTAATGATACAGTTTGAAGTGTACCTTGAGTTGCAAGTGCAACACCAAATGCAAATCCAACCGCTAATCCTTCAGGTATGTTGTGAATTGTCATTGCAAGAAATAGTTTAGTAGATCTTGATAATTTATTTTTCACACCTTCTTCTTGATGTGTCTCACTGTGAAAATGAGGTACGATTTTATCAATTGCAAATAAGAATAATCCACCAAGAAGGAAGCCTAGCGCAGCAGGAATAAAAGCAAATGAACCCCATTCTTCACTTCGTTCAATGGCAGGTATTAATAATGACCAAATAGATGCAGCAATCATAATCCCTGCTGCAAATCCTAAGAAGATTGTATTTAATTTTGGTGTGATACCATTTTTAAAAAAATAAATAAGTGCGGAACCTGAAGTTGTCATCACAAAGATAAAAGCAATACCAAATATGATAATTTGTGTTTCTGTCATATGAACCACTCTCTTTCTTTATTATTATAGCAATTTTTTTCAATTAAGCTTTCGTAAGTTTAACGCTTTACTAAATGAAACTAAGAAAGTAAATATATATTAACCTTTATCTTTTATTGTTTCAAGAAACAGATTAACTTCATCTCTTGTATAAAAAGTATACACATTTCCTTGATATTTTTTTAATGCTTCGATAATGCCAGGTCTTTTATCTTTGTTGAAATCTCTGATATATTGTTCAAATTTAGGATCATAAAACTCCTTACAGTCTGCTGTCATATCTACTCTTACTTCATTTTTAGTGATTCTTTCTTTCCAAGAATTTATACAAAATTCTGTTTCAAAATCTAAAAATATGACAGTGTCTGCATATTGAAGTCTTAATTGTAGAGTTCTTTGATAATTTCCATCTATAATCCACTCATCTTTGATAAGTTCTTTTTGTAGTTCTAAATCAAAGGTTTCAAAATCAACCATAACCCAATTTGGTTTCCAAAATATTTTATCTAAATGGATGAGCGGTAGTTTTAATTTTTCTTTTAGTTTTATCGACAATGTCGATTTTCCACTTCCAGGAGAACCAATAATAATTATTCTTTTCATATAGTCTTTTTTAAAAATTAAGGTTTGATAAACAACATCAAACCTTATTTTACTTTATTTAATGAGATAAGTGTAAATTAATTTAAGGGTATTTTCAATACCTTTAATATGCGTACGTTCCATACCATGTGATGCTGAAACACCAGAACCAATGAGCGCACCTTTAATATCAACACCAGCTCTTCTAGCAGCACCAACATCACTTCCATAGAATGGGAAAATATCAACTGTATAGTCAATACCATTTTCTTTAGCCATTTGAATTAATCTTGTTGTTAATTCATAATCGTAAGGACCACCTGAATCTTTCGCACAAATTGAAACAGCATATTCTGACCCTGCTAAATCAAGCCCAATACAGCCCATATCAATTGTTACAAACTCAGAAACACTACGATCTACAATCGCTGCACCATGGCCAACTTCTTCATAAGTGACAAAATAAATCTTGGTATCATGTTTAAACTTGATATTGTTGTCTGATGTGTATTTCAATAACATCAGTAAAATAACCACAGAAGCTTTATCATCAACAAATCTTGTCTTTAAGAAGCCTGAATCAGTAATCGTGAACTTTGTATCATATGCAACAATATCACCGTTTTGAATGCCCAATGCTTCAACTTCAGCTTTAGAAGAAACTACTTCATCCAGTCTAACTTCTAGTTCATCAATGTTTCTTGATTTTGTATTCGCATCTGAAAACACGTGTACCGCCGGCGATGTTGAAAGGATTGTCCCAGTATATTTTCTGCCATCTCTTGTATAGATTGTGCAATATTCACCATCTAGGGTTGGTGTTGAAGGTCCACCAAGTAAAGTTAAGGCTAACTTACCATTTGGTTTAACACTTCTAACCATCAAACCTAAAGTATCTGTATGTGCTGATGTAGCAACCACTTTTGATGAATCTAAACCTTTAATAGAAACTTCTAATGCTCCAGTGTTTAAAATCTTTGAGGCATATCCATATGAATCAACGTGTTTTTTCACAAGTTCGATTACATTATCAGTAAAACCAGTTGGAGAGTCACATTTAAAGATTTCTTCTGCTACTTTTCTAAAATAATTATTATCAAATTTAATCATGTTTAATACTCCTTATTAAGTACTTATTATATCAACAAATTCTGCATTTAAGTAATTCATTAACTGGTTTGGATCAATCTCAATTTGATATCCAACTTTGCCAGCTGAAACATAGATTGTATCATATAAAATTGCTGTATCGTTGATGACTGTCTTAAATCTTTTTTTCATACCAATTGGTGAACAACCACCATGAATATAACCTGTAAGTGGCAATAATTCTTTTTGTGGAATCATCTCAATTGATTTAACACCAACAATTTTAGCTGCTTTTTTTAAGTCTAGCGTATTTGAAACTGGTACACAAAAGACATAATAATTTTTATCATTCCCTTTTGTAACAAGCGTCTTAAATACTCTATCTAACGCTTCATTAAGTATGTTTGCTATTTTTTCACCATCAACTAAACTTGGGTCGTATGTTCTTGCAACATATGAAATTTTAGCTGCATCCAAAAGACGCATGACATTTGTCTTTTCCATAAAGACTCCTTAGAAAATATCTATTACAATTGTAACATTTTGAACAAATGATTACCTTCATCTTGTTAAATTAATTTTATTATTTTTTATACAATATGTGAGTTTTATCAATTTTTATAAATTTCGCACCTTTAAATGCGCCATTGAGGGAATTTTTCTGCTTATATAACTTGTTTTTTGATATTTTCTTACAGGAACTAAGTTCCACATAAGGAGGATTTTATGAGCGAAATCATTACAACCTCGACTTTTGTATTTTTAGCCTTTTACAATTTCATACTCATGATCTTAGGTGTAAAAGAAATTTCAAAAAATAAATTTGTATTGACCCATTTACAACGCAAACCAATCTTTTCAATGATATCTATTTGTTATTTAGAAAACTTATTTGAATAATTAGTGGACGGTCATCAAGGATGGATTAATTTATTCATTACATTTGGTAATTATAGTCCATTTATGTTTACCACAATTACAATTATAGTGAGTTTAAATGCAATCTTTGACACAGCTTATTCTAGTTTAAATTTAAATGGTAGACATAATATTTACAATCGAGTTTTAACCGATAATTCATATATATCGATGATCTTTTATTTCATTGGATTAACTACACTTGTTTCTTTTAACAACATTATTATGTATTTCATTCAAAGAAAGAGAATTTCTAAGGAGGAAAAACTTCATGATTCAATTACTATACTATCTTAGATTTTTCTTAGTTTTAAGTTTCACTATGTTTGGAATTATCTTTGCATTTAGAAATAACAGACCAATGTCAAGCAATGTCATCTTATTTATATCTTATGCAATCAGTTAAGAAGTATTCACATCAACTGGTTATAGTTTCTTTTGCATCGGTAATAAATTCTATAGTTTCTACTTTTTTGGAAACAGTTTGATTTTAGACCAAAGATTTATCAGCATTCCAATCTTTTCACTTTTAACTTTGATGCTTGTATATTTACAACGTATATTTAAAAAGAAAGCATTCAAACAAGAAAAAAACCCTATTGAGTTCAACTCATAGGGTCTTATTCTCTTACATTAACTTACATTATTTTTTATCTTCTTCAGCTATTTTTTCTTTAGATGCAAGTTTACCTGTTGCATATCCTGCAAGTAATGATGTTAAATCAATACCTGTTGCATCTTTAACAGCTGTAATTACTTGAGTAGATGAGTTTACAATATCACCCATTAATTTAGTTGAATTGCCTTCACCATACATTGTAATCTTATCAACCTTAGTTAAAGGTTCGGCAGCTGCAGCTACCATATTTGGTAATACATTTGAATTTAGAATCAATTCAAGGACAGCCGCATTTTCCATTTTCTTCATCGCTTCAGCTTTCTTTTCAATAGCTTCTGCTTCAGCTAAACCGACTGCAGCAATACCTTTAGCTCTTTCTTCTTCAGAAATACGTGCGGCTTCAGCAGCAACTTTTATTGCTTCTGCCTTTTTAAGTTCCTCAACTAATTTTGCTTCTGCTTCTTTAGAACGAACAAATAGATCAGCTTCTGCTTGTTGTTGTGCAGCATAACGATTCGCCTCAGCACTCTTCTTAACGAGTGCTTCTAAACGTCTTTCTTCAACTTCAACTTCTTTAGCACGTAATTCAATTTCTTTACTACGTTTAGCAATTTCTGCTTCTTGGATTGCAATATTTACAGACTTAGTTTCATTTGCTTTTTGAATTTCATATGAAAGGTCTGCTGTTGCTTGTAATGCATCCGCTCTTTGTTTAAGTGCTGCTTGACGGATTGCAAGATCTGTATTTTGTTCTGCAATCTTTAATTCTGCTTCAATTCTTGCTTGGTTAGCAAGTTCTTTAGCTTGTGCACTTGCAATCGATACTTCTTTTTCTGAGTTTGCACGAGCAATTGCAGCGTCTTTTCTAATTTGAGTAACATTATCTACCCCTAAATCTTCAATGACACCATTTTTATCGCTGAAATTTTGAATGGTAATGTTAATTATTTCTAATCCCATGCGTCCCATATCTTGCATCGCAGATGCTTTAACTTGTTCAGCAAATTTATCTCTGTTTTGAACTAGTTCTTTCAATTTCATCTGACCGATGATTTCACGCATGTTACCTTCTAATACTTCTTTAGTAACTACTCTGATACCTTCTAAGTCTCTAGATAAAAAAATTTGTCCAGCCAGTCTAATAGAATCTTCATCAGTCTTAATTCTAATATTAGCAACCCCATCGACGAAAATATTAATAAATTCGTTAGTTGGAACAGCTGAGTCTGTTTTAATATCGGTTTGGATTAATGATAATGGAATCGTATCAATTCTTTCAAGAAAAGGTATACGTAATGTACCTTTTCCAATAACAACACGTGACTTTCTTGGTCCTGTAATAATAAATGCTTGGTTAGGTTTAACCTTGACATAAGATCCTGCAAAGAATATTCCTAATACAATGACTACAATAATACCTATGATACTAAGTGTTTCCACGATTTTGCTTACCCCTTTTTCATATTTTTTTACTACACTTTAATTATATATGATATTGTATAAAAATATTGAAAATATTATAAAATTTTTTTACATGGAATATCAGCTTTTATTTATATGATTAAATTCCTTATAGTGTGTTAGTTAAGCGGTTATAGATTTATAAATATTTAAGATAAAACTAGATTTCCGTTAATCATATCTACAAGGCTTTTTTTAAACTTTTCATTCGTCGTTTCAGTAAGTCTTATAGCTGCAATAAAGGGTAATATTTTATTCATTTCATCAATGGTTACGTTAAAGTTTTCTTTAACTAATTTCAAGTATTTACTTGCTATAGAAGGAATAAACTCTCGCATGATTATGTATGATCTTGTAATATCTAATATCGGATTTGATAACTTTGCATCGACCCAATCAATGATATATAATTTTTCACCTTCAAACATTATATTTTCAAAATGAAGGTCAAAGTGACATAAAGCAGATTTTTCTTCAATCGAATAAAGCGATTTGAGAGCTTTTACTTTAAATGATTCATCTAAATTAGCATCGTTGATTCTACTTTTAAAAACCAGGGATGCTTTGGGTAAATTTAAATTTGTAAAACTATGAATTCTTTTTTGAATTTCAATAAGATTCTTCAAACCATTTTTATAACCTTCATGACGCATTTTATCTGCCAGTGTAATTCCTTTAATCATATCCATTTTAATTTCTTTATTCGCACGGTCTAACTCATAATTTATAACAGGAAGATCAGTTTTTTTAGAAATCTCATTTTGAATATTTACTTCGTCTTCGATCCAAGATAATTTATAATCTGAAGGATATGTCTTGTAAGCATAAAAACTATCTGTATATATAGATGATATTCTACCTTTACCAATCAATTGTCTTGTTACTTCTCCCATATGTTTATCCTTTAATCTATTCGTAATGTTCTAATAATTCTTGTTTTGATTCTTCATCCACAACAGTTAATAGTTTTTGTTTGTAAGCAACTAAATTTTTTCCATCTTTATTAAAAACTTTATTAACTAAATCTCGTATCATGCCAACATGTGGGATACCTTTTTGATGTAAAACTTTTGAAGATGTATTTGATTCTTTATTGATTAAATCCATTAAAAATTCAAGATGAGGAATTGCTTCTTTATTTCTATTTGATTCACATAAAGCTAAACTATAATAAAGTCTAACAAATGGTCCATTTAGTTCTACCGGTTCAAGTGTTAAGTTTGGTTTATACGATTTTAATTGATCAAATAACTCTTGTTCTAATTTGTTATTACCACAGTAAACTGAATTCAACAATAAATTGAATGCATTAATGGCAGACTTTTCATCATTATAAAGTACTTCATACATCAGACTAGCAACCGCATGGTCACCTCTTCTAGAAAAAGCTAATGCTTGACTCAAATATTCATCTTTATTGATTTTTGGTTTTCTTTCTTTTTTTAAAAAATCAAATAATCCCATCTTTTTAACCTCTTATTTATGATCTTAATTGTTTAGTAACGCTTATATTTATCTTACCAAAATATTGTGACATTTACTGATAAATAATCAGTAATTTTTAAAATGAATTTGTTATATTCAATGTGATAAGAGGGGTATATAATGAGCAAATTAGACAATATTTTAATAGCTATTTTGAAATGAGTAATTAAAATAAAACAACTACCTATGCTAATTCTTATAATTTTTGAATTACTCAAAAAATGTCTACTGAACTTTATGGAAATCATAAATGTGTTGTCATAAATACCAGTGTTATGAATCTACCTTTTAAGGATTTTACCTTTGATATTGTCAAACGTGAGGGTGAATATGACACTTTAGAATATTGGCGTAGTGATCATTTCAGTTATTTTAGTTCTGAATCTAGTGTACTTGGTTATGTCTTCAACAAAGATTTGCTTGTTTTCTTCGAAGATTTTAAAGTCGTTTATCAAGAATAAATAAAAAATCCGAGTCTTTCGGATTTTTTTATACGTAAATTACTTCTCCTACTTCATAACCTCTTAAATTAACAGTTATCGATTCTATAACAATCGTTGTTAATGGTGCATCACTTGCATTGGTTGGTGTATTAGCAATTTGATCTAAAACATCAAATCCACTAATCATTCCACCGAAACTTGCATAATCATAATCAAGGTAAGGATAATCTACATGCATAATAAAGAATTGTGATGTTTGTGAGTTATAGCTTATAGCAGTCCTAGCCATAGATAACACACCTCTTGTATGTTTTAACGGATTAGCAAACCCATTTCTTGCAAATTCGCCAGGAATCGCTTTTCTGGTGTTTTTAACCATACCACCTTGAATCATAAAGTTTTTAATCACACGATGGAAAGTTGAATTATCGTAACTTTGATCTTGAATATAAGTTATGAAATTATTAACAGTATTTTGTGCAAGACTTGGAAACAGTTGTGCTTTAATCTCACCTAAATCTTTAATCTTGATTGAAACTACTGGGTTTTCTTTATTTAAGTATTGATAATAATCTAAATCTTTTAATAAATCATAGTTTATATCATCATCCGTTGGTACCTCAATATTGTTACATGCAACTAATGTGATTAAACTAAAGGCTAACAAGATGAATAGAATCTTTCGCATAAAAATCTCCTTATGTTGTTTTTGTCTTTGATATTATAACAAAAACAATCTAGATTTTACTAAAATATCACTATTTTTGACTCTTGCGAGGTAGTAATACATCTACTCTAAATATTTTTTCATAATCATTAAAAGTAAATTTGATTACTCCACCATTTCTTTTAATAATTTCCCTCATTGAAGCTATTCCAATTCCGTGATTAAAATTATCTTCCTTGGTCGTAGTAAATACACCATTATTATACTTTATTTGACCAGCGTATGAATTTTCAATTTGGATAGTACTCCAAGTATCTGTGTTATAAATTTTAAGATTAATAAATCGCTTATGTACATCATTTACTTGTGACGCAGCTGTAATTGCATTGGAAGTTAAGTTATAAAACAAATTAACTTTATCAAATAGTGAAAGTTTATGTTGAGGTTCAACACCTTCAAAATTAAACGTTATATCATTAACTTTACATTTTGATACTAAATCTTGCATCATTGAATCAAAGACAAAGTTCTTAGAGAAAACCTTGCGATTCCATTCTTGATTTGAAAGTACCTTTTCAAAACTCTCAAGTACTTCGAATGCACCTTCCATATCATGATTTTTATTCAATGTACTTTTCATAACGTTAATTATGCCTTGAAAATCATGTTTAAATCTTCTAAACATTTCATAACTTTCTTCAGTTCTTTTATAATGTTCAAGTTGTAATTGGTATTGTTCAGATATAATTTGTGATCTTTGAAATAACTTCAAATATTTAAATTTTCTAACTGAAAAATTTACAAAAACAAACATCAAAATATAGAGCATCATACATGTTGTTGTAATTATGATTAAATATTTATACTTTGATTCTAAAAAAGTTAAGTCATTTTTAAGTGATAACGTATTAATGATACATAATTGAATACAAGCAAAAATTTGATAAAAATTTGAAAATACAATTGATTCTTTCAAATTCATAAAAGTTTTGAATTTTGTATCTAAATCAAGCATATTTCTTATTAAAATAAAAGTAAGTACTGCAATTATAAATGTGATTATAGAAATCAAATTATACATATTTGACTCACTTACAATCAACTTTCCACCAAGTATCCACATTGAAGCGAAACTGTTAAGAATATTTCTCATACAGTTTGCATTAAGAACAATTAATGAAGCTACAAAAAAAGATTGACAATAACCCAGTGAGGTTGTAACTCGAATCATAAGAAAAATAACACTTAAAATGAGTGAAAAAATCAAGGTAGGATAACTTTT
This sequence comes from Acholeplasma sp. ORD1043, assembly GCF_057808485.1. NCBI lineage: Bacteria > Bacillati > Mycoplasmatota > Mollicutes > Acholeplasmatales > Acholeplasmataceae > Acholeplasma > Acholeplasma sp. ORD1043. Next base: position 148,444 of record NZ_JAQLOJ010000001.1, read on the forward strand.
ATCTACAAAAGTATAGATGAGTATAGTTGCAACTAAACAGACAATAAGAATCCATAATGGCTTTTCTCTCCTTGGGAATAGCCTATTAAAATATGTTACAAAATAAAGATTATAAAGAATCATTAAAATAATAGAAAATATATATATCATTAAAAATCAACTTTCAAATTAGGAGCTATAGAATTTTCAACAAACTTTAACAATGCTTTTTCAAAAGCACCAGCATACGTTCTACCTAAAGGTATTTTATTACCATTACTTAAAACTATTTCGTTCTTATATACTTCTGAAACTTTATGTAAATTAACAACATAAGAACGATGAACTTGGAAAAAGTGATTGTTTAGATTATGCATAACATCGTTTAAATTCGCATAAAATTTTTGAGTTTTTTTATTATAGTTAATTGTCACAACTTTATTCCATACTTCAAAATAATAAATATCTTTCATATGAACTAAATACTTTATACCACCAAATTCAAAATAAAATAAATCATTATGAACATTTTGAATTCTACCTAGTACATTAGATAATACTTCTTGAAATTTATTCACATCACATTTTTCTTTAACTAGATAATAATCTGCTTGAACTTCAAATGCATCATATACATAATCCTCTGTTGATGTTAAAAAAATTATTTTAGAAAACGATCCTTTTCCTCTTAATGTTCTAACAACATCAATACCATTTTTTTGATGAATCATAATGTCCATAAAGATTAGATCATACTTAGAAGGGTTTTCTTCTAAATCAAAAAGTAATTCTTCAGCAGTTTGAAATACTTTTAATGTCATTCTTAAATTTAGTTTTTTAGCGCATGTATCTAAAAAACTAGTACAATGTTCAATATCTATCGGATCATCTTCACACAATGCAAAATTCAAGATATGATCATTTGTGTTATATTTTATTTTTTCTAGTGCATACATAAAGAATTCCTCAAAAATTAGAGTATTTTAGTTTTTTGATTTTTTAACGTTCGTGTATTAATAGTGTATATTTTTGAACGTTTCAATGATAATTTTTTATACAATAAAATATTCATTATGTTTATTTTTACAATTTTAATTATTAACTTATAATTTGATTTTTCTATTCAAGGTGTTAAAACTTCCATTCAGGGGTTTTTATAACAAAAGATAAAAATTTATGATAGAGTCTGTTTTTACATAAAAAAAGTCCGAAGATTTTCAACTTCGGACCAATCATTATTTTAGGCTTTAAAAGCTGATTTACCATTAATAATTGTTTCTAGAACATTAAATTCTTTATCTACAATCGTTAAATTGGCTTTTTTACCAACAGCGATTGAACCAACTTTATCAAAAATACCAAGTTGTTTTGCAGGATTTACAGATGCAAGAATAGATGCTTCTACCATTGTTAGACCTAAATCAAGAACTAAGTTTCTATAACCATCATTCATTTTAAGAATAGATCCTGCTAATGTACCATCAGCTAATCTTGCTTCATTATTCTTAACATATACAGTTTGACCACCTAATTCAGACTCGCCACCATCAGGTAAATATTTAGCACGCATTGAGTCAGTAATTAAAATCATATTTTCAATGCCTTTTGATCTAAGTAAAACTTTTGCTGCTGGAACTGAAACGTGAATCTTATCAAAAATTAATTCAGCATTTAATTCATTATGTAATAATCCAGCACCAACAACACCAATATCTCTATGATGTAATGGAGTCATTGCATTATAGAAGTGAGTAAGTGATGTCATACCTGCTTCAATTGAAGCTTTTACAGTGGCATAATTTGCTTTTGTATGAGCTATACTTGCAACAATATTGTTTTCTTTTAGGTACTTAGTTAATTCCATTGCACCTTCAATTTCAGGAGCAAGTGAAACTTTTTTAATTAAGTTTTCAGCACTTTTGTTAAACAATTTAAAGACTTCTACTGTTGGTTTAATAATACAGTTTTTAGGTTGTGCACCAGCCGCACCTTCATTAATGAAAGGTCCTTCTAAGTGAATACCATAAACTTCTGTAGCAAGTGGATTCTGTTTTTTATAATATTTTGCAATTGCTGTTAATGCTTTTTCTACGTTTTCAATAGTTTGAGTCATGGTCGTTGGTAAGAATCCAGTCGTACCTTCTTTAACTAAAGACAAAGCCATATTTTCAATCGCTTCAGGTGTTGCATCCATTGCATCAAAGTTATTTGAACCATGAATATGAACATCAATAAATCCTGGTACGATAAAATTAGCATCCGCTTTTGGTGTATTACCTTTTTCAAAGATTTCAGTAATCACTCCATTTTTAACAATTACATCCCCAAAGATAATTCTATCTTCTAAAATGATATTTACATTTCTAATTAACATGATAAATTCTCCTTTAATCTGTCGAGATATTTCAATCTTAATTATAGACTTTTATTTTATATAAAACAAATTAAAGACTGAATAATGAAAATTATTGTCAAAATTTAAATTATGTTTGTAAAAACTGTTTAAATCTTTTCAATGTTTAAAAATTAAATTAATTGGAATATTAAATAAAAAAACATCAAAACAATATGCATTTTGATGTTTTTAATGTCTTATAAATCTTTTTGATATGCAAGTCGTTCTCGATCTTTGCTTTGATTTAGCAAAATAATTCCACAATATGTAAAACCTAATTTTTTTAGTAAAATTTGCATAGGAATATTGAATTGATGGGTATCAATTCTTATACTCATCGCATCTAAATTTGTAAAGACATAGTTAATCAACTGTGCAGAAATACCTTTATTATAATATCCCTTTTTAGTTGCAATTCTATGAATCACTTTATAAGGTTTATCTGAAAGCCAAGCTCCATTGATTACATCATAGGTATTCTCATAATCAAAAACTGACATGACACCTCGTATTTCATTATCTTCTTCGTAAACATAGATGGCTTCTTTACTAAAATCATTCATGGTTACTTCAATTGATGGATAGTTATTTTGCCACTGTGGAGAACCATATGAGGCAATCAATAATCTACCATCCGCATATATGCTTTGTACTGCTTCTAAATCATTAATATTAGCTTTTCTTATCATCAATCTACTCCATCTTATTACAGTAGATTATACCATTATGAACAATCCATTCATTGTTGCGATTGCATTAATAAGTATACCTACAAATGTGCTTGCAAAAATGATAACGAAATAATACCATTTGATCTTAAATGTCCGCTGATGAATCACATATCCAACATATCCAGCCATGAAAAACAATGCAAGCCATGGAATATTATTAAACACGATAAAATTAATACGAAGAAATACAGTTAATGTAATTAAGTATATAGGAATGAGTATTTTGTATCCAATCCAAGTATTACTTACTTGATAAACATCTTCTGGTTTTAAATCTTTAGTGAAAACTAAACCAAACGTGCCTACAACTAATCCGACAATACTCCAGATCCATAAACTGTTTTGCATTCTGAATAAAATAGCTTCTTCTATGTATCTCTTCGTAATAATATGATCAAAATAATTGAATAGTTCTAATATATGGTTGAATGGGAAAAATGATATTGTTTTATTAGGATATAACCCAAAGATATAAGTGATTGTATTTAATACTAAGAATGGTGCAAGAATATACAACAAAATAAACAAGATACCATCAACAATACGATTACTTCGCAAGAATATAACGGTGTTAAATGCATAGTAAGTAATCAAACCTATAAGTCCTAAGAAATATACTGGTAAATACCATTCATAGTCAAAATTAAAACCTCTTGAAAAGGTAATAAGTACACCAAGGATATAAAGTACACTATAAGAAACAATAAGTTCCATTAAACCTTTTAAAAACAATATAAAGTGTACGTGTCTTTTAGTCAGTGGTAATGCATAATATAGATCTGAACCTTTAGTTGTTTTTAAACTTGAAAACTCATAAACTGGAATAAAAATTGTAGCAATAATTAAAAAAATTGCAAAAGAAACTAAGTTAGCCGTTCTGCGATACGCAATGGGGTCATTAACTTGTGCAAACATGATTGGAATAATATAAACTAGTGTTCCAATGATTGTTAAGAATACGGTAGGCATTAACATTTGTTTGTAATTAAATTTAAAATATTTCATTTTAAATACCCCCTTGACTCAACCTCTTCAATAAATAAATCTTCAAAGGAAACATACAACTTATCAACGAAGAAAGGTTTATATTGTTTTACTTCCTTTGTAAAGTTTTCTTCATCACCTTTAAAGGTAATTTGGTACATTCTACCTTCTTTTTTCAAACTGACTACTTGTACACTTACAAATGATTCTTTTGTTAATATGAATTCTGTTGCAAATTGATATTTATGCATATTACTTAATGCATTATCAATTGAACCAGCTGATAAAATTGTTGTATGGTCAATAATGCCATAGGAATCACATATATCTTCTAATTCTCTTAAGGCATGTGATGAAATAATAATCGTTGTATTTTTGTTTGTTGAAAGATCAATTAATGCACGTTTAAAGTGAAGTCTTGCAAGTGGATCTAATCCATCAAATGCTTCATCAAGTAAAATGTATTCCGGTTCTGAAGCTATTGCTAGTGCAATAAATAACTGTCTTTTCATTCCCTTAGAATAATTATGAATTGGTTTATTTGGGTCAAGTTTAAATCTAGTTAAGTGTTCATAATATGCATCCTCATTAAAATGATAAAAACTCTCAAATAAATTCTTTAATTCTTCCCCAGTTAAACGGAATGAAAAATATGGATCATCAGCTAGGAAAAATACTTTGCTTTTCACCTTAGGATTATCAAATACTTCGCTACCTTCTATCAGTATTTGGCCAGATGTAGGTTTATATACACCACTCATCATTCTAAGAAGTGTTGACTTACCAGCACCATTAATACCAACTAGCCCAAAGATTGAACCTTTTTTGATGGTTAATGAAATATCTTTTAGTACCTGTTTATCACCAAATTGTTTAAAGACATTTTTAATCTCTATCATAATAATCACCATATACTTTCTTAATGAGTTTCAGCAATTCTTGATACGATAAACCTTCTGCTTTATATTTCTTTAAATCTTCTTCTATTTGTTTGTGTAAGTTATCTGCCATTTTTATATTTTTAACAAAGCTACCTTTTTTAAAGATTGTTTCAATATATCCTTCATCTTCTAACATGAGAAAAGCACGATTAACTGTATGTGGATTTAATCCTCTATTATCTGCTACCTCACGTACACTTGGTAATTTGTCACCTGGTTTAAATACACCAAGTAAAATAAACTTTTTATACGCTTCATAAATTTGAATAAACAGAGGTTCTTTCATGTTTTCCCTCCTTCTGTATCATCTGCATCATCTGTGTTATCTGTGTTAATTATATAACAAATATTTAGACTTTCAATTAAAATTACTTTTATCATATTTTTAAAAATCATGATGCTTTTTATAAACTGTTTTACAGTTTAATTGATAATCTCAGCACGAGTACGATGAAGTAACCTTAGCACATGTTATAATGTTTCTATATATTTTATAGAAGGAAAACTAAATGAATCCTATTGTTATAATTGGTGGTGGACCTGCTGGCATGATGGCAGCAATATCTGCAAAAATGCACCATAAAAATTATGAAGTTATATTAATAGAACGCGGTAAAGATTTAGGCACTAAAATGAAGTTAACTGGAGGTGGCAGATGCAATGTGACTGCCAGAATGCCAGTTGATGAAGTGGTTGAATACATTCCTAAAAATGGAAGATTTTTATATTCAACATTAAACGCTTTTGGTCCAAATGAAATCATTGCATTTTTTGAAAAATTAAATTGTAAATTAAAAGAGGAAGATCATTCTAGAATGTTTCCTCAATCAAATAAAGCTCAAGATATTGTAGATACACTAAAAGCTAAAATCAGAGAATTAAATGTCACTGTCAGACTAAATAGTTATGTCTCTGATATTGATGTTGAGAATAAACAAATCATCATTGAAGATCAAAAATTAAGATATCAACACTTAATCATTGCAACCGGTGGTATAACACTTCCACAAACAGGTAGTGATGGTACTGGCCATAAACTAGCAAAAAAATATGGACATACAATTACTAAATTACTCCCTGCTGAAGTACCACTGGTATCAAATGATCAGTTCATTCATGAAAAGACGCTTCAAGGTTTATCATTTAAAGATGTCAGTTTATCTGTCTATGATGGAAAGAAAATTAAGAAAACAATTACACATGATTTATTAATTACGCATTTTGGTTTATCTGGACCTGCTGCACTTCGTGCATCATTCTATGCTTTAAACTTACTCGAAGAAAAAAATGAACCAGTTAGATTATCGATAGATTTTCTACCAAGGGTAAGTTTAGGCGAGTTAGAACAATCAAAAACATTAGATGATTTGTTTAGAGATCACAATGTGCCAAAGAGATTAGTAGATTTTTGCAAGGATACTCAAGGTAAAGATTACTTAAAAATGTTAAAAGATTTTCCAATGACAACTTATGCAACTAGAGGTATTGGTGCTGCCTTTGTAACCAATGGCGGGGTCACTGTTAAAGAAGTCGACCCAAAGACAATGCAATCAAAACTTAATCCATATGTATCATTCTGTGGTGAAGTCTTAGATATTAATGCCTTTACAGGAGGATTTAATATCACATCTGCATTCTCAACAGGTTATACTGCAGGCATGAATGTAAACTTAGATTAATTAAAATGAAAAGTTAGCTTATTAGGCTAACTTTTTTTCTTTTTATTTAAACTATAAAACTGATTTGATAATTTCAAAAACACTCTTAACATTATTCAACAATGAAACACTCTAAACTGAGGTTAATGCTTACTCTCTAAAAAATGCTTAAATTATGTGTTAAATCAATTTAGTCCTCTGATTATAATAATGGCTTTATGAGGCTGTCAAAATCATTTGTTGAAAACTTGAATTTTAAGAGATTAATAAATTAAAAAAATGCTGAAATATTATGCTTGCAAACTGTAAAAATTAGTATATAATTATTGCTTGTAAAATTAATTATTATAGGAGTCCGACATTGGATAAAAAACCTTTAATTGAACTCATCGATATTAGTAAAATATTCGATGCAGAAGCTGTTGTAAATCACATCAATTTAACGATTTACAAAAACGAGTTTGTAACTTTATTAGGTCCTTCAGGATGTGGTAAAACAACAACATTAAGAATGATTGGTGGATTTGAGAATCCTGATTCAGGAACTATTCTCATTGAAGGTAAAGATTTTTCTGATATTCCTTCATATGCTAGACCAATTAACACTGTTTTCCAAAAGTATGCATTATTTCCTCATTTAAATGTAATTGATAATGTGGCATTTGGTTTAAATCATCGCCCACTTAGTTATCTGCAAGATTTTTATAAGGATCGAATTGCAGCGGCAAAAGATCAAAAAAATATCCGTAAACTGATCAATACATTAATTTATGAAGATGCTAAATCTATGCTTAAATTAGTGAAACTTGAAGGTTATGATACACGTAAAATTAATCAACTTTCAGGTGGTCAGCAACAACGTGTTGCACTTGCAAGAGCTTTAATCAATCGTCCGAAGATTCTTCTACTTGACGAACCATTAGCAGCACTTGATTTAAAACTTCGTCAAAACATGCAATATGAGTTAAAAGAAATGCAAAATAAATTAGGTATTACATTTATTTTTGTAACTCATGACCAAGAAGAAGCTATGACAATGTCAGATCGTATTGTCGTTATGCGCAATGGGGTTATTGAACAAATCGGTGTACCTAAGAAAATCTATAATGAACCAGTTAATCGTTATGTTGCAAGATTTATTGGTGAAACAAATATTTACCCAGGTACAATAACAGACAAAAACGAAGTAACTTTCTTAGGTAGTAAATTTAAATACATTGGTTACGATGAATTTAACATTGGTGATGCAGTTGATGTTGTTATTCGTCCTGAAGACTTTGACGTTGTTCCAATTGAAAAAGCAACAATTAAAGGATTAGTAACCTTCTCGCTATTTAAAGGGGTTCATAATGAACTTGTTGTTAATGTAGATAATCAAGAAGTTTTAGTTAGTGATTATGAATCATTCGAACTTGGCAGCGAAATCGGATTGAAAGTGGACCCATATGAAATTCATTTAATGAGGGTTTCAAATGACAGTAAATAGTTATAAACATCTATCTAAACCTTATACAATTTGGATTATGGTATTAGTCTTTATTCCAATGCTTGCATTAATTGTATTAGGCTTCACAGATATGACATCAAATATTTCGTTCTCAAATATTAATTTCACTTTAGAGAATTTTGATATGTTTGGCGAGAAATCTATTGTCACTGCTTTCTCAAATAGTTTAACTTATGCTTTTTTAACAACTATTATCAGTTTTATTATCGGATATTTACTTGCATATATTATTTATCGAAGCAAGTTTAACAATAAATTCGCAATCATGACAATTATGATTCTTCCAATGTGGAGCAACCTCATTTTAAGAATTGATGCATTAGCAAACATTATGAATGAAAACAATATTCTAGTTGATTTAATTGGTTTTAGCCCATTAGGTGGCTTAATTGGTACACCAACCGGTATTTTAATTGGTATGGTCTTCACATATGTACCATTCATGATTCTACCTATTTATACCGCATTAGAAAAGATTGACCCAAGTTTAGGCCAAGCTTCTTCTGATTTAGGATTAACTCCATTAAAGACATTTCTTTATGTGACATTCCCACTTTCATTTAAAGGTGTGATTACTGGTGCGATCATGGTATTCTTACCAACCTTTTCAGGATTTGCCATACCAAAGATTTTATCTAGAGGTAACATGGTTTTCTTAGGAAATATCATTGAAACAAAATTCAATTACACAATTTTTAATGATGGTGCTTTACTTGCTGCATCAATGTTATTAATTATTTTCGCAGCCATCCTGCTAATTCGTAAATTCGACAAGGAAGGAGAAACTTTATTATGACAAATCAATATGAAAAAGCAAAAGTTTCAGATTATGGCTATAAAGATTATTCATTTTTAAAACCAATTGGTAAAGTGTTCTCGATTGTATTTACAGTCACTATGCTTTTCTTACTTTATCTACCAATTATTGTCATTGCTATACAGTCAGTTAATTCAAGTAAAAATACTTCTTCATTTGATAGTTTTACATTCGAATGGTACCTAAATATTTTTAACGAACCTGACTTATTAAATGCAATTTCAAACACATTTTTAGTTTCTGCAATTGCAACAACAATAGCAACTGTATTAGGAACACTCTTTGCGATTGGTATTTATAATCTACCAAAGAAAGCTCGCAGTAGAATTATGTTCTTAAATAATGTACCTATTTTAAATGCTGATATCGTGACTGGTTTTTCATTAATGATTATGTTTAGATTTTTAATGATCATATTCCCTGATATCTTCGGACTTACAACTTTAGTACTTGCACATTTATTCTTTACATTACCTTATGTAATTCTTAGTGTTATACCAAAATTAAAAGAGCTTGATCCTAATTTAATAGATGCAGCTCAAGATTTAGGTATCAAACCTAAGAAAGCAATTTATTTAATTATTGTGCCAGCAATTAAAGCAGGTATCTTCTCTGGAATGATTCTTGCCTTAACCATGAGTATTGATGACTTTGTCATCAGTTTCTTCACTACTGGTGCTGGGTATGATAATCTGTCAATTTGGATTTATGGTGTACTTGGTCGTCGTAATTTAACACCATCAGTCTACTCATTTTCTACTCTATTAACCCTATTTACACTCATAGGATTAATAACCGTACAATTATTACAAAGAAAGAGAAAGGGAAAGAAAAAATGAAGAAATTAGTTATCACAATGTTTGCTATCGTTTCTGTCGCTATGCTTGCTGCATGTGATTCAAGAGACGTATTACGTATTCTTAACTGGGGTGAATACATCAATGATGATGTCGTCGCTGCATTTGAAGAAGCAACTGGATATCGTGTATCAATCGATGTCACTGACTCAAACGAATCTTTTTACTCAAAAATTAAAAGTGGCACAACTGCTTATGATATTGTAATCCCATCGGATTATATGATTGAGCGTATGGTCGATGAAGATATGTTAATCAAACTTGATTATTCAAAATTACCAAATCGTTCAAATGTAACATATATGGATGGTGTTAATGATATCTTCGAAGCTATGACTGCTACTACACTTGCTAGAACCGGTAAAACTGTTGATTACACAGATTATGCAGTACCTTATTTCTGGGGTTCATTTGGTATCATCTATAACAACCGTGTTCCTGGTTTAAAAACTGCACTTGAAACACATGGTTGGGCTGCTTATTTTGATCCAAGTTTAACACCAGCTAATGTTAGACGTGGTATGTATGATGTTCCACAATATGCTTATGCAGCTGCTTCTTTCTATTTAGAACAAGATGTTAATACAGTTACAACTGCATCACTTGCTGCTGCAGAAAATGCAATTATTCAAGCTAACTTTACTGAATGGGCTGATGATATGCTTAAACGTAATGTTGAATCTAATAACTTAGATATGGCATTTGTTTATACAGGTGACTATCTTGACCGTTTATACATTCAATTAGAAGAAGGTAAAACATTAGAGGAAGTTCAAGCCTTATTTGATATTTACATTCCTGAGACTACAATGGGCTTTATGGATAACTTAGTTATTCCAAATACTTCAAGACAAGTTGATATGGCTCATGAATTTATTAACTTCTTATTAGATTCTGAAATGGTTGCTTTAAACAGTGAAGTTGTTGGTTATGCAACTGCTTTAGTTGAAGCATATGACTTAATTGTTGCAAATCTAAACAGTGATGATGAATGGTATCATAACTGGGCACTTGCTAACTTAACTTATTACAACAAAAATGCAACTAATCATTTAGTTCCATTAACTACATTATCTGCAGCAAATATTGATAAAATCAATACTATGATTGATAATGTCCGTTCATAAAATAATATATTTCAAATAATAAAAAGGTGACTTCCAAACTTGGAGTCACCTTTTTTACTTATTAATAAATAATTCCATCTGTGCGAGAATATCCTTCTAGTGAATTCTCACGCACCTGGATACAAACATATGAAATCCCTGAATCTTGACTTGCAAAAAATTGTCTTTTACCATTTGGAGAAATTCTAATCCAGTCTCCAGCAGTAAGTTCTATTTTTTCATCATCAATGATGACATGACCATTACCTTCAATAATAAAATATATCTCTTCATTCTTTTTATGTGCATGTACAAATGGTACAAAACTACCAGCACTTAAATTATTTACAGAAATCTCTGCACCAGTTAAGTTTAAAGTATCATGTAGCTCAGTTCTTCTATTTTTCTCACATGTGTCATTGTGTAATTTTTCATCTTATGTCTCCTTTGTTTAGTTATTTTCTAAATATGTGCTTATTATTTCAACAACTTTTAGTTGTTGTTCAAAGATGCTTATCGTATTTATGCCATCACCTTTTTGGGCTCCATACCAACCAAAACCACCATGATTCCCACCTTCAATAACTGCTTCTTCATAATTTGCATAATTTGATAAACTTTCAGTATACGCCGTTTTATTCATAACTAAATCATATTGAGCAGTTATTAAAAGTACGGATGCATTATCTATCGGAGTGGTTGTATAACTTGCAAGTAATATTAAATGATCAACATTTGTATGACTAGATGTAATCATTCCACCAACTGTTCCACCTAATGAGTGCCCAATGATAATATTGGGTAAACTATCTGATATAAATTTTTCTGTATATGTTGGAGTAAGGATTGCTAAATGGAAAAGTTCCTTTGAAACTGTGACATTATATCCTTCTAAAGATAACTTAAATGCTAAAAATAAATAACTCTCAGTATAGACTAATCCTCCTGGAATAATCACGATTTGAGCTTTAGGATTATTAACAGTTAAACGGTAACTATCAAATTCTTCTTTAAATTCAACTACTTCGGTATCAAGTGCATCAATCGCTTCATACATTTCATCCAGTGGTTTATATGCTGTTGATGAATAAATCGTTAAACCAATCAGTAAGAGTGTAAATAATGACCCCAACGAAATCAGAGTCCATTTAATAATCTTTAATACAGTTTTCAAGGGTATTTCCTCCGTAAAAAAAAGATAAATATTAGATAAAATATTTATTTTGATATAATTTTTTAGCTAATTCAGTATATTTATTAACGAAATCAGATTTAGCATTTGTATAAGCATCTCTGTTTTTTTCATATAATTTCCAAAGAGACTTGGCAAGGATTTCAGACTAATTTCGTAAGTAAGAACATCAATAGAACGATCATCATACTCGACTCTCCACATTATGTTCATGACTATGAATATGAATCGATAAGCACTGAAATTACTCTTTTTATCACTGATTTGGCTGATTAGATAATTGAATAACCCCATAAGGTCTAATATTAGAAAAGCAAGTGTGAATTACTACCGCTTGCTTTTCTTAATGTTCTATTTCCTAAGTAGGTTTAACCATTCGACCCATTGATCATCATTATCTTCTTTGGCTTTAGTTATTGCCTGATTTACATATACTTCTATTTTCGAATACAAAATCTTCTTTAGTCTATCCAAAATGATTGTTGCACCAGGCCAGTTCAAATCTTGTAACCAAACAAGAAGACCTGGTAATAGGCTAATGATTTCACCATCGGACTTATTACTTATGACGATAGCACAACCTTCAGCAACATCTTTCCACCATATTTCATTAGTATCATAAAGTTCAACTTCTAATGGTGATATTAGCACTTTCAAATCATAATCTTTCCTATTTGATAATGCCTTAATTGCTCTATTTTGTTTTTCTTTGTTATTCCAATCTAACTCTAGCAATAGTGTTCGAATCTCACTAGTCATTTCATCATACCCTTCTTTTCTTTAGAGTAAACATTAGTAAATTATTCTTTATCAATTTATGAATAAATAGACTTACATCATTTGTTAATCACTTATTCTATTATCGCTCATTTTCATAACATCCTAAGTGTTCTTCTAGTATTCTAGGCATTGGTTATCTAAAAGGTTTGTCACAAAAATTGCCTATTTAATCCCTATAAATTACTAAATTGTTAACAAGTGTTTAAATCACTTCAAGATTAATAACTTTCCCAATAGTATAATACCCATCTAAGACGATATATAGTGTAATTGAATAAGTGTTTCCGGCTTCATATTTCGATAATGATCCGCCACGGTGATAAGTATCAACTCTACTGAAATACTGTTCTTCTACTTCTGTTAATAAATCAAAATTGATATCAAATAGGATTCTATCCGTTTGTCCTTTAGTAATTGTAAGTGTGTTTGTCAAAGGATTATATGTATCGTGATTAATTCTTATAACATCCTTACTAAAAGTTGTATCATAAATAACTAATACAATATCGTAGATACCAACCGTATCTATAATTAGAAAATCAGAAATATGTGGCATAATATCCATAGCATTATAATACCCATGTTGCTCACTATCAATGTTAAATGCATCTATAACATGACTAGATGGCGCGTCTAGAGGTTCAATTATCTTATTTGTGTCTAAATCATATTTTAAGTATACAACCTCACCTCTAATATTATAAAATGCCTTATACGGTATGACTTCAATCTCGATTGTTTTTTCGATTTTTAAGAAACCTAAATTGATTTCTACAACTATTTCGGTTGATCCTGGTTTTAATCCTGTAATAGCATTATAACCTTTGATATCAATATACTCGTTTGAGTCGGATTTAATCACTGTTTTATATGTAAACGCATGGTCTCTTATAGGTGTCCAACTGAGAAGGGTTTCTTCTCCTAAAGATACTTTTAAGTCGTTATTTCGATAAGGATTATCTATTCCATTTGTACTAATAAGTTCCAATGAAATATCCTCTAAAATGTATTCAAGGTTATAAACAATAGGATACACCTCATAATCATCAAAAATGATATCTGATATTTGCACATCCCCATTAAACTCCCATTTATTCTCAAATAGAATATGAAGTCCTTGAATCAAATCATTCACATATGTTACATAATAGTTTACACGTTGTTCGAGATGAGTTTGGTGATTTGGATTTTCGGACCAAAACATAGCTAATGACATACCAACTTCTAATTCAACTGTCCCAAGAACGATATCTCCAAGAATAAAATCTAGTTGATAGGTCTCTTCATCTATAAGTTCTATTGAAAAAGGAGATGATTCTACACTAAAGCTTTTAAAGACTTTATGCTCAATATAATACACCTCAAGACTCAATAAACGGATTTCATAAACACCTGCTGATTTCAAGGTTTCTGGAAAGGGCACTTTCAGATTTAAAGCGGTATTATCGGTGATATTCATTTTATTCTCAAATGTTACATCTTTGATTTCATAAGATGAGTTATTAATGAGTAGCACAACAGATGGGAAACTTATTTGATTATTATAGGTAGAATATTGATCCATGCTTACTTCAATTTCTATAATAATATCTCTATATGTACTCACATATGCGTGTTCAACATTCTTTTGAACATATACGTCTTCGATAACGGGGGTGTAGGATTTCAATAAGTTTAGATTATGTTTATTACTCTCTGTTGTGTATACCATCATAACTGTTTGGGAAATCAAGTATAGAATCGTTAACGGAATTGAGGCAAAATGAATCCATTTAATGGGTTCAAATAACCTTAGTTTCTTGATTTTTTTATTGAGTCTTTTTTCAATATACCAATTATAAAATACAAGGTATATTGTGTATATTAAAATAGATAATACGGCTAAATAAAGTAGTACTATGCCGTTGTTGTCAATAATCTTAATCATGGTATCCTCCTATAAATCCATTTTTTCAATAAACAACTTGTAAAAGAGTTTTGTCACAATAAATCTCATATCTCTAGTTGTTTGTATGTTAAACTTTTGACCAGTCAGAGTATTAATATGTTTTACATGATTTTTATTGATAATGACGCTCCGACTAATCCTAAGAAAATCGTCTGGCAAGTCAGTTTCTATCTCTTTTAAAGGTTTTCTGACATCGAATGACTTCTCTAGTGTATGAATATGAATGATATGATCAAAGCTTTCAAGCGCTATTAAATGATCATTATCGATCAATATAACACCTTCAGAGGTTTTAATGTGGATACGTCTACTTTTAAAGGTTGTATCTATTAATAGCCAATCGGTATCCTCTGTGATAACAAACCCGTGGCTTATAAGTTCTTGTTCGATTTCTTGATATTTACTTGGATGACATTGTAAATTTATTTTCATTTTTTCTCACCAACCAAATTCAATTTATCATAAAATGAAATTAATAGTAACCCATTTGTCGTAAGTTAATCATTTTTTATCGCGAAACGCATCTTTAACATCTTGAAATCTGAGCTGATACCAAAAACCTGTACTTTGATACAATATAAGTGTATGCAGGAGGGATCACATGAAAGATAAAAAGAAAACAAATAGACTATAGTGATGACAGTTATAGTTTAAAACAAACTATATTAAAATCTAATGCAAATCTATCCATTTAAGAAATAAATGACGAAAGTATATATATTGATTTAGGTAAAAACACTGTAGCAATTAGTGATGGTTTAATACTAAATTGTACAGTTATACCTAACACCACTATTCAATCTAGTTTAAAAGACGTTTTATCTGTTGATGTACCAAAAGATATATATATATATTTCTCCCGTCGGATGTTATGGTATTATTAGAAGAAAAATCGAGAGAAATATTAATATTAATTCTAAATTGGAAGAAGTTTTATTAAATGTTTCTTCTTAAATGACACCTGAAGAAATAGAGAAACGTTCACGTGTTCAAAAAAGAGGTAGATTCAGTAATGAATCAACTGAGGATATTACTATAAACGAGTCTACAAGTAAAGTTGATATTATAAAGGATAACACTCTATTTGATATAAATTAATTTATTAAAGGCTTTCCTAGATTCTGATTAGTATCAGTGTATTAGAAATCCTTTTTCTTTCGTGTTTTGATTGACCTTTCGTGTTTTTATTAAGAGTAAAAAAGAAACAAGTCTACAAATCACATTTATACAATGACTTATAGACTTGTTTTATTGAAAGAAAAAAGGGATTATCTCCCTATCTTCAAAATTCATTAAGTCGATACGATTGTATCAACACTGTCGTGCTAATATGTGTTGGGATACTAATTTTAATACAAGATTAGCACCCTTAGTTTTTGGAATATTATTAGAGGTTTAAATCTCGCTATATGCGATGTGTTATTCTTTGATCTTACGACTTCTTAATCCATGATTAATAATCCATTTTGTTGCATCAGTGAGTGCTTCTTTTTGCCACTCATCAATAACTTTGAATGCCAAATTTGGATCATGTTTGTATAAATCATTTAAATTATTACCAACACTTTTTTGGATGAACTTAGATTTATCATCTTTAAGGTTAGTAAGAATTTTCTCATAAATATTGAAATAATTCAAGGCAACCGTAGTTTTAAATGACCAAGGTAAAGCAATACGCACTGCCTCACTTGCTAGTCTTCTTACATGAACATTTACATCCTTACTCCATTTTAATAAAACATTCATTGTTTTTAAAGGATTTTTAACAAGTAAGTATCTTATTGCATATTCACCTGTCTGTCTTTTAGTGAAATCATATAAGAAGTCATATGTTGCTATTTCGTCTTTTAAACCGTGTTTTTCTATAAATCTACCCATTGGCCATAACCACCAACCTTCAGTGAACATTCCTGTTTCTTTTTTTAGTTCAGGCCCCCATATTTTTTTAAACGTTTCTAGATGTTTAAGATAATTCCCAGACAAAGACATCTCAAGTGCGTTAACATACAGATCTTGTCTTTGCAAGAAACTTTCTTCTGCTAGATTGTTTTTTAAGTAATCCAAAAACAAATCAGTTCTAAACAAATGATCAGCACTTTTTAATTTTTCTGATAATTTTAAAGCAAATGTATAATCGTAATACTCAACAAGTTTTTTTGCCATAAATACTCCCCTTAATAAATATTAATCTTTTTGAGTTTTTCCTATAAATCGAGATGTCCTTTACTACAAGAATCGGTGATACGATTGTTTAGAATGGAGAATACGATATACAATGACTTCTTTAGATACTTCATTAATCTTATAAAAAATAAGATGACTCTCTACAACTAAAAATCTATACCCTTGTAAAACAAGCAGTCTGTACCTAGGTATCGACCCTCTATTGGGAAATTGTTTTAAAGATAAAATCGTTTTTTCAATTTTTGAAAGATAGTCAAGCGCTTGATCTTTGTCACCACTATCCAAAAAAATAAACGAAGTAATATTACTTAAATCATTTTGAGCACTCAATGTCATTTTTACTTTATACATGATCAACTTTTATTAAGCTGACTTTTAACGGTTTTAAAAGCCTCTTCAATTTCAATAACATCGCCTCTATTAACATCGCTTTCAGCTTCTGCAAGCATCTTAAGAAGCTCTAATTCTGCCATTTGTTGTTCATAAACCGTTTGATTAATGAGCACTGTATCATTTCTACCATTGACTGTGATATAGATTGGCTTTTGTTCATCTTTACTTTGTTTTGAAATTTCAGCATACTTATTTCTTAAGTCAGCCGAAGGTCTAATAATGTTCATATTAACCACCTCTCATATATGCATATCATATCATAATTTGATTATGCTGTAAAGTAAAAAGTTTGACACAAAATTTGTATCAAACCTTTGCTTATTATATGTGTTAGAGCGACAATTTTGATACAATTTCGTACCCCCCTCAAAAAAGTTCGTACCCTTATGTTAATATTTTTATACCTTTGTTAAAAACGGCTTCACAAAGGAGAAAATGATAATAACTGTTGTTTTTACCCTATACATTCCATCAAAATAAAACTATATTGAAAATATATGATTCATCTTGCTTTTCAACCGTTCTATTTGTGATAATTTAAAAAAAGATTATTCACTCTTCAATAACCACATCTTCCACAGAAGGTTTTAGATCAATCTCAATTAGTCTTGGAATAACAAAATCCAATATACTTTGAAGTTTTTCTGCATTTAATGTCCTCCAAAACTCATTTGGAAAGATTACTATCCCATCTTGATTTACTTGATAGTCCTTAATTTTAATTTTTCTCATATTTTCCTTAACTACAATCTGTAACATATTCAATTTTTCATTATTTCCTTCAAGCTGGTAGTGAATTAAAATAACTTTACTTATCCCCTCATGTCTGACTTGTACAAAATAATCATTTTCATAACCAAATGTATAGTACTTTCCAAAGGTCCAGTTTTTCTCTTCACCAATTTTCTTAAAAAACTTTTTAATAAGCATTTCTTTTCTCCTATTTCTTCTATTTTTAATTAAGATTACTAAGCATGAAAATCAACAAGTAATTTATGATTTTTTCCAGGTCAAAGTCACCTATTTTTATAGAAATACACTAATTCATTTAATTATCTATAAAACCTAATCTGCATGTGTGACAAACTTTGTCAATACATGTAGTTGATTCAAGAACTTTTAATTTTTCTCCACATTTAGGGGATTTTTCTATATTTTCAGTTTTTTTATTAATCTCAAATTGAGTTAAGGGTAATAAGAAATATACACTTTTATTGAGTTTTCTTTCCAACTCACTACATATTTCTAATCCTCTTTTAGTTAATTCTGAATTAAAATATGTTAATTGTTATAAATGGTTAAATAAGAGTACGCAATAGTGTGCACGTAAGAATCCCCAATTCTTAGCACTAAAAGCGTACTCTTTTTTGATAAAGAAGCACTTGCTTTTTCTGTGTATTTTTTTAATAGACTACTCTTAAGATAGATTTGAGCTAGCATTTTAGTTTTTTCCGTCTTATTTAGTTTATTAAAATTCAGTAAACTTGATTCGTTTTCATATGCAGAAAACCACCTACTATCACAATTCAGACATACAGATCTAAATGTTCCAGCTTCATTCTGAACTGGTTGGTTCGGAATTAACAGAGAAATTTAAGTGGAATTGTTACTATCGAGCTTTAGTTACGATTCAAATTATATCCATTGGAAGAAAATGGATAAAAGCTAACCTATACAATCCTAAAAATGAAGCACACTGGAGATATTTGAATAAATGTAATATCTTGATTGATGATGAAAATAAATGTTTAAGCATTAAACAAATTTATATATTCATTGTAGAACTTGAAGTTGAAAAAGACATAAAATGGCAATCTAAACCAGAATGTAAAATGCGAATAGTAGATAATCTAGGCAAATATAAAGAATTTATTAGACACAATCCCAACAAGGACAAAACTATAGAAAAATATGTGAAAGAATATCGGATATTTAATTGGAAATAATCTCAATGTATCTTTCAAACTTAAAAAGATGATTCACATGAGCAATTTGATCCTCTTTTATTTGGCGTATTATTGAAATTACTTTCCTATATCGTTCATTCGGATTGATCCCTTTTTAATTGCAAGGATGATTTTATATATTCCATATAAAACCAGAAAGGAATTGCTATAACTGCTGTTATTATGCCGGTGACAACATCATATCTTCCTAAAGGCATTAATGAACGAATGATTGCATACCGAGATTGAAAAAACTCTTCTTTATAGAAACCAAAAACAAGCCAATCAAAAATGGCGGTTGCTCTTGAAACAAATGATGCGATGATCAAAGTAAAACATCCATTCACAAATATGAAATTATTATGTTTACTTAAATATAGATTTTTAATATAATCAAGAACACTTTTTGATTTTAACACGATGGTTTTATATCTACCCATAACAATAGCTGCTATGATAATGAAAATCAAATAAATGGCATTCACAGGCAAAATCAAATAACCATATTCTGTTGATGCCAGTGGATTTCCCTCACCAACAAGATGGTAATAATTTTGAATATAGTAAATTGTTAAAATCATATCCAATGCAAATAACAAAATTGCAACACCGATTATCAATAAAGTTTTCTTCAATGTTAATCCTTTCAGATGCTATTATACAAGTATTTTAATGACTTGACTTATAAAGTAGCAGTGACTCTGTTAGTTAATAGTCACTGCTACTTGTTTTCGTTTTATAGTCTACAAGTTATCTTCTAATTACTATAACCAAAATATTACTGACCGATGATTTGATAGTAGTAATCCGAATTCCAGAATTCCCACCAATTTTGAACTGATACCATTTTCTTGTACTTTATGTTCTTTGTAGTTATTGTATCATATTTGTTGATTCATGAGTCTAAATTGTATTGGGGAATAACCACCTAGAGTTAATTTTATTCTATCGTGATTATACCAATAGATATACTCATCAATTGTTCTAATTAAATCAGATAAAGATTTAACCTTTTGTGTTTTTATTGAGCTTTCGTGTTTCTATAAAGTCCAGAAATAGAGCATTATACAATCTATCACAGTTATTCAATTTATTAACTGATGGTCTGTAAAGAAAAAAGGGATTATCTCCCTATTTTCCTATTTTTAAAGTTGATACTATTGTATCAACACTGTTGTGCTAATATGGCGGAACAAGGGGGATTTGAACCCCCGCGCCCTTTTACAGACCTATACGCTTTCCAAGCGTACCTCTTCAGCCACTTGAGTATTGTTCCATCAAAAGAGCTAGTCAGCTAGCTCTTTATAATATTGTTCAATTAATTCACTTACTTCTTTATTTGTTTCTAAAGTTAATGCTTCGCTAACAATACTTTGAAGTTTTTTATTGTCTGCTTTAGAAATTAGATATTTAATCTCTGCAATAGAATTTGCATTCATAGAGAGATCATCAACACCTAAACCAACAAGGAGTAAGGATTGTTTTGGATTGGATGCCATTTCACCACATACTGAGACTTTCTTACCTGCTTTGTGTGCAACATCAACAATATTTTTAATTGTTCTTAAGACAACTGGATGATAAGGTTGATATAAATTTGCTACCTTTTCATTCGTTCTGTCGGTTGCAAATAAATACTGGATCAAATCATTTGTACCAATACTTACAAAGTCTACATACTTAATTAAAGTTTCAATATGAAGTGCAGCTGTAGGCACCTCTATCATGATACCAAATTTTGGTAAATTTACATCCACAAATTCTTCTTTTAATGAAGAAATTGCTGTATCAATAACCTTTTTTGCTTCATCCAATTCTTCTTTTACTGTTACCATAGGTAACATGATAGAAAGATTCTTATATTTATTTGATTTTAAAAGTGCTCTTAATTGCGTTCTAAATAGTGATGGATAAGAAAGACTATAACGAATTGCACGATTACCTAAAAATGGATTTAATTCGCCTCTATTTGATAGATATGGAAGTTCTTTATCGCCACCAATATCTAATGTTCTTGCAACTACTTTTTGATCTTTAAAGTTAGATGCAACTTCTAAATAGAAGTTAGTTAATTCATCCTCAGTCGGGAAATCACTTGATTCCATATACTGATTTTCAGTACGTAGTAAACCAACCCCCATTGCACCTTGTTCCTTGGCATTTTCAATGTCAATTGGTTCTGAAATATTTGCAAGAATACCTATTTCTTTACCATCTTTAGTTTTACCATTTTGATTTTTAAGTTTTAAGTATACTTGTTGTTCTTTAATAATTTGTTTTTGTTTATCTTTAAAAATTTGAACCTCTTCTTCACTTGGATCTAAAATAATAAATCCTTTTTTACCATCAACAATTGCTAATTGATTTTCTGGAAGTTTCGAAACATCAATGCCTGAAATTGCAGGAATACCTAAGTGACGCGCAAGAATTGCTGCGTGACTTGTTTTAGAACCACTTAATGTAACAATCGCTTTAATGTATTTTTTATCCAAAGTAGCAGTTAAACTTGGCATGATTTCATCAGCGACTAAAATTACATCTTTATTAATTAAGTGTTTTGAAGATTTCATACCTGTAAGATGTGCTAAGACTCTTCTCATGATATCTTTTAAATCTGCAACACGTTCTTTAATATACATGTTTTCGCTTGCTTCAAAAAGGTCAATCATTTCAGAAATTGTTTGACGGAATGCATATTCTGCAGAAGTACTATCTTCTTTGATCTTCTTTAAAGTCTCTTCTTTAAGCATTGGATCATCAAGCATCAGACTTTGTGCATTAAAGATACTTGCTTGATCTTTACCAACTGATTTTTCAATATCTTGATAAAGCGAAGTAAGTTCCTTCTTAGCAGTTAATAAAGCAGCTTCTAGTCTTTTAACTTCAATATCATACCCTTTTCCAAGTTTACCAACTTGAATCAATGGTAATTCATTTAAATGATGTATTTGTGCAATTGCAATCCCATTTGATGTTGAAATACCAAAAATTTTGTTTTCCATTATATAACCTCTCTGTTGAATGCTTCAACAATCGCAAAGTCATTATCTTTAACAATTGCTAGTGAAGTTGTGACATAGTTAATAATATTAGAAACTCTTTGAGGCGGTACTGCAATAAATAGTTGAATAGATAATGAATTATAGAATTTCATCATCGCGTCAATTCTTGATTCGTCCATGTTATTAAATGCTTCGTCAAATAACACAATACATCCAGAATCAACTCTTCTATTCTTAGTTAATAATTGTTGGAATGATGCTGCAATAACAATATAGAACGGAACTTGAGTTTCACCACCAGATTTTTCTCTAGATACTTTAGAGAAGTATGATTTATTACCATTTTCTGATGTAACTTCAATATCGTAACTCATATAGTAACGATAGTCTAAGAATTGTAATGCAAACTTATCATTTTCTGGATCAAATGAAGCAATCTTATTAAATAATTCCATTAAGATGACTTCGTGTTTCTTTGTTAGGTTTTCTGTGAATAAGGTGTGATTAAAGATTGCATCACTACCCATAATGATGTCGTAATAAGTTTTAAACTCTGGGTTTTCTGATGGTTTAGTAATTAATTGGTAACTATCAGCACCAAACTTCTTACCATCTAAAGCCATGTTTAATTCATCAATTTGAATTTGTGCTGCCTCGATGGAAGCTCTAAGTTTACCAACAAATTCTTCTCTAAATCCGATTTCAGAAGCTCTACGTAAATCAATCGCTTCTTGTTCGTATTTCATTAAGTTATTATCACGAATTAGATTTGCTTCTCTTTCAAAGTGAATCAATTCACTAATATCGGGAGCTGCTCCAAAGTGATAATTTGCAATATACACACGCATCAAATTAACAACTTCATTTTCAGCTTTCGCATTTTGTGAGTTGATTGCAACTGTTGATTGTGCTAAATCACGGCTAATTAAATCGAAGTTATTTTGATACTTCTCTTTTAACGCGTTAAACTGTTGGTATGCAGTGTTAATTAATGTTGGATATTTTTGATGTAATTCTTTTTGTTCAGCTAAATACTCATCAAGATTTGTTCTAGCTTCTTCAATTTGTTCTAAGATACGTGTCTTTTCACTACGAAGGTCAGCCATCTTATCAGATAGTTTTTCATAGTCTAATCTTAATTGACGTTTCTTATTACGTTCATCTTGAAGTTGTGCTTCAAGTTCTGTAAATTGAGGGTTTTTAGCAAGATTATTAACTTTTTCTTCCAAATCAATAAATTCACGGCGAACTTGTTTGATGGTTTCAAAGAATCTAACTTGATTAGTTGAAAGAATTTGAGATAATCTAGAACCATTAATTAAACGATAAGCTTTTTGATTTCTATCAATTTGAACATTTAATCTTTCTAAATCATTTTGAAGATCACGTACAAGTTTTTGATCTAATTCAACTTGCATTGTTGTGGCTTGTTGACCAATATATGGAATTTCATATGATTTAGGATTTGTTTGTCTAGCAGTATGATTTGAGTAAGTCATTACTGTCTTAGTGATTGATCTTGAGTAATTCTTTAAATCAGCTAAATTCTCAACTGTA
Organism: Acholeplasma sp. ORD1043; assembly: GCF_057808485.1. Classification (NCBI taxonomy): domain Bacteria; kingdom Bacillati; phylum Mycoplasmatota; class Mollicutes; order Acholeplasmatales; family Acholeplasmataceae; genus Acholeplasma; species Acholeplasma sp. ORD1043. The sequence continues at coordinate 172,421 of NZ_JAQLOJ010000001.1, forward strand.
ACTACATTACCCATTAACATGTTTACATAGTTTTTTGCATGTGGGTGATCAGTCATTACTTTTGATGCTAAAGAGTTTGGAAGAATATTATTATATTCACCAAGTTTAGCTGTGTTAACTAACCCAACACCATAAATTTGTAATTCTGTTTTTACTCTGTCATAAACTTCAAGTGCATCATTAAAGTATAATGGGTCAATAATTAAGTCAAATCTTTGACCACCCAAGTATCCCTCTAAAGCATTACGCCATGATTCATCTTTAACTTCAATTAATTCACATAAAGGACGTACTCTAACTTCTTTCTTATAGTATGCAGAAAGGTCAGTGTTGATTGCTTCAATTAATTGTTGAACATTTCTTGGATATGTTTTAACATTTCTTCTTAATGAATTCAATCTTGCTTGTGCAATATTTAGTTCATTTAAAAGTCTTGTTCTTTCACGTTCTAATTCTGCCTTTTCAACATTTAAGGCACTTAAATAACCACTGGATGCAGCAGCTGCACCTTCAAGATATGAAGTTAATTCTAACGGATTAGAGTTTTCTTCATGACCTGAATAGTACTTAATAAACGCTGAAATTGCGGTATTTGGATTCAATTGAACAAAGTCACGGTAAATGTCTAATTCCTTGTCTAATGTGTCTTTAAGTTCTGCTACAAGGCGTTTTTGTTCGTTATACTGTTCGCCCTTCTTCTCTAATTGATCTTTTAAATTCATTAGAGTACGGGTAACATCATTCGAACCTCTAGCTTGTTCTAATTCTAAAATAGTTTCATCATTTTGTTCGATTTGGTGGTCTAAATCTTCTTTATCTTTCTTTAAAACTTCATATCTTGCATTGATTTTATCAATATGTTCATTAGCATGTGCTAAGAAATATTCTCTTTTTTCAATAAACGCCATCTGTTCGATCATTTCATTGATCTTAATTTGATCGATGTTTGAAGTAAGCGATTCACCAAGTTTAACGATTTTGTCTAATTTTTCTAGTTTTTCACGATCAAGTCTAATTTGGCTTTCAACACGCTTTAATTGTGTGACGTTATTTTTAAGTGATTGGATATCAATCGGATCATCATCAAGTAAAAATTCAAAAACAAATGATTGTAAATCAATCGGTCTAAATGCTAAAGCTTTTGGTAAAATCTTTGCATATTTTTTAGCATCAATACCAAAGTATTTAGCAAGTGCATCACGATATTCTTTTTGTGTATCAAATGGATCTAGTTCAATTTGAAGTGTTTTTAAATAAGCTTTCATTGAACGATAATCTCTTGGTTTTTTCTTATCTAAGAAGATACCATCATGAATGTTTAAATTATCTAAGAGATAGAATCTTTCTTTTAAAGTTCCACCTTTTGGTAATTCTAAAATAACACCAATAATACCAAATTGGTCATTTTGTTCATCATAAAATTCAAGTGCTACATGAGAAATCACATCTCCAGGACGTAAAAACTCTTTATTTTCAGCACCAATTCTTCCACGAACATAACCTTCTAAAGTACGTTTTGCTTCATCGGTTGCTGCAATATTAAACTTAGCACCAGATTTTGCACCAACAAGTAAATATTGAAGCGCATCAAGTAGTGTTGATTTACCTGAACCATTTTCACCAGAGATTAATGTGTTATCTTTAATTGAGATAGTTTGGTCAGAGAATAAATGCCAGTTTACGAGTTTAATCTTCGTCAATCTCTTCATTATCACTACCTCCTTGTAAGTATTGGTCTAAATGGTCTAAAACTTCTTTAATTGAATCAACGTTTACAACAAATAACACAGTTGGATAAATCTTGATTCTTGCATCATCATGTAATCTCTTATCCATAAAGTCGATGATATTGTAGTTTTTTAATAGTTGTAGACTTGGTTTTAGTTTTTCTTTTGTCATACGTTTATTATCTAAATAACCAATTTTTGCTAATTCAGAATGGATGTCAGATAAGTAAACTTCAACATTTTCATCTAAAGTAACAAGCTCCATTTTTGCTTGATAAATCATACGAATGATTAACAGTAAGATGGATTCTTCTTTTTTAAGTCTCAAATGGTTAAATGACGATTCATTTTTAATATAAACAACTTCTTCATGGCGTTTGATTTCAAGTTCAAAATCAGCCAGGTTAAAGTATGCTGAAAATATATCTTTATATGCTAGGATGAAACGATAGTCATTCGCATCACCAATCTTTTTTCTTGTTATGTAGTTAACTTGGAAAAGTTTATTAACGATTCTTGAAAAGATTTGTTTTTCAGCTTCTTTTAAGCTTGGAAATTCATCGTTTAAAACTTTTATCGCTTGATTTTTTGCAATCATCGTTTCACTCCTTTTCTAAAGATTTCAAATTCATTAAATTTTATTTCTCCGATTCTCACATCGTAATTTAATAATTTAACATCATATTTCATACCAACACTCTTAGAGAATAAGAAAATTAAAATTAATTTAACATAGTCTTCATTTGATTCAATTGGCACATCGGATGCTTTAATATAGTCCACATCTTCTAATAGGTTTGACACATGTTTATTAATTTCTGCCTTACTAAAGATAGATGCTTTCATTAAGGATGCAAGTTTTCTTTCTCTTACATCATCTGGGATTTCTTGTTCAAAGTTTACATCTTCTGCAACTGGATCTAGTCTTGGACGACGTTCTGTATATAGAGAATTATCATCTAAGTTTCTAGCTCTAGTTAAATTGAAGATGGATGAATAATCAAATGACTTTTCTTTTAAGATGATCTTAAAGAGTCTATTTAATAAACCTTCAAGGTTATCAGATGTGTTGGTTAAGAACATAATCTTAGATGCTGCAGCATTAATATAAAGTTCATTCTTTGTATCAATCGCTGATATCAAGTATTCAATCGCATCCACTGAATCTTTGATGTAACGAATACGTTCTTCAACATAGTTGAATGCATCATTATACTCAATCTTTCGTCTAGCTTCAATTGCTTGATTAGTCATCTCATCTAAGTATTGGTCATTTTGATATATATGACCAATTTTTTCTAAAATTGCTCGTTTATAACGAGGTAATGAGTCAGTTGTTTTTAGTTGATAGTAGGCACTATCAAAGAAGTTATTTTTATAATCAACTAAAAGTTTTTCTAAAACATCTTGTAGTTTATCTTGTTTTTGACGCTTAACTAAATCGTAGTAATAACGATAGATGTTAGCTTTTAATGTTTTTAACTTTCTTAAAACATCATCAATCTTACGATAAGCCTGTTCAATGATTGTTAAACCATCTTGAATGTCAAAAGACGACAAAAGAGAGTAGACGGTGTAAATTTCACCGGTATACTCAGTTTGTTCGTCCATTTGAATTCTTTTTAAAATATCGAGGATTTTAATTGAATAATCAAAAAGGTTTAAAGACGTTTTATAGTCCCCTAATTCTTCTTCACCTAACCAACCGTTCTCTTTTAAAACGTTAATAGTCGCCACACTTTTTTGGCGTGATGTAGAAGTCTCTTCATGTTCTACTTCAAAAGAATCCTTTAATTCATCAAAATAGTCCACTAATTTACTGATTACGAAGTTTCTTTCACCTTGGAAGGAGTCTTCCACTGAATTAGTTGCATCATAAATGATGAATAAGCAATCGATGTAAATCTTTCGATTAGGGGAGGATAGGACATTAAATAGTGTATCTGGTATTTTCTCAAATAGATTTGGCACCTAAAATCCTCCTTGTTTGTATATCACATATTGTAACATCTTTTCTTTATAAATACTATTTATAACACCTATTTTCACTTGGCTTAAGATGCATTTTTTTCCCACAATAATGATATTCAGTTTAAACTCTATAATTTTTATTAAAATACATGTTATAATCAAGTTGTAGAAATACAAATCTATTGATAACCAAAAGACTAAAATCTTTTGATAAATCGGCAAACTTAGGGAAACTTAAGGACGCAAAGCTATAGGGCCTAAACATAAAAAACAGAATGGCAGCCAGTTGCAACTTCAAATAGTCTTTTTTCTTTTATAAAAAGTCTAATCTGTTTTTGTGCCCTTAAATTCAGGGGTCACACATGAAAAAATTCACTAATTTTGTAGTCTATTTGACTTTAACGATAGGAACACTTCTATTCGCATTCAATATAGACAAATCAACTCAATCAAGAATTCCAGGAAATAAATTATCAACCGAACAACAATCAATTACACTTGATGTGAGTTCCATAGATTTTGGTAAGGAAAAACTCGTGCCAAAAGGTAGAGCTATTTTTAAAGGACAAACTGATGTAATCACTTTAACATACTATATCGATGTTGAACTTTTTAATGATGGAACATATCACTTGTGTACTGAGATTATAAATATCACCATTGGTGAGGTAGACACTTATAATCATTTATTAGAATTTACTGTCCTTAATGGAAACAAACTGATCGAAGAAAATAAAGTTGAGGTCATCGTTGAAATCAGATTGAATGAACCAGAAGATCATGTACAATATCTTGCTGTTGCTGGAAAAATGATAAATTTCCAAATTAAATTTGAACTAAGGTAAGTAAAAAGCCACTCTATTGAGTGGCTATTTTTTTGGTTTTAGAATGACTTCTAGTATTTGACCATATGTTTTATGTGAAACAATTTCTAATTTTTTTAAGATCTCTCTTCGAAATAAAGGGATACCTTCACTTAAAACCTCTGGTACATAATTTAAAATATATTCATCAACTAAATTCAATTTTATAAATTGATCAATGACTTCACCACCACCAAATAACCAAATATCTTTATTCGTTTTAGCTTTAATTTCTTGAATCACTAATCTTGGATCTTCTTGAGTAAATGTAACATTCGGATCATTTAATGTCTTATTTCTGGTGTAAACATATGTAATATAGTCTTTATATGGCCATACATCTGTTTGGCTCATTAATTGTTGGTATGAAACTCTACCCATGATAATACCACCGATGCGTGCCATGAACTTATCAAAGTCATAAACATCCGGATCACTATATGGTTCTAAAAAGGCATAACCTTCATTTAAATCTGCAATATATCCATCTAATGTTAATGCTAAATATATGACAACTTTCCCCATAAATTTCACCACTCTTGAATGATTTCATTATAACAAAAAGCGAGACTATTAGCCTCGCTTTAAATTATCTTTTAGTATATTTTGAAACTTTAACTGGTTTACCATTATGTTTGAATGGTTTATTAGTTTTTAATCTACCAACTGCATCGGTTTTTAAGTCAAAGATTGTTTCATTATTTAAGTGCTTGATATCACCAATATTCTTTGAGAAAATACCAAATTCTTTTTCTAAGACTTTAAATAAACCTTGAGGGTTTAAACCATCTTTTCTGCCTAGCGTAATCATGAATGTTTCATAACCAGGTCTTGATGAAGCACCAGTTTTTGAAGCTCCAGCACCAAATCGATCTTCACGTCTTACACGTTCACCTTTAGGTTGAATAATTTCAATACCTTCATAAGTTTTCATCTTAGGCATTGAAGCATCAAGTAAATGGTTGACAAGTTGTTTTAAGGATTCTTCATCACCTGCAATATCTGTTAATAAAGCTAAATGATTTGGAACTTCTTTCTTAACTGCAATCTTTAAATTATGTTTGAAATCTTTTAAACGTTCAAGATAAATTGAATCTTCATCAGGAATTGGTAAACGTTTGATTTCTTTACCAGTAAAGATTTCTAATTCTTTTAAACTTCTTTGTTTAGAAGGTTTAACGAATGTATATGCTTTACCTTTTTTACCTGCACGACCAGTACGACCGATTCTATGTACATATACTTCATCTTGTTGAGGTAAATCATAGTTAATAACGAGTTCTACATCGCTCACATCTAAACCACGAGCAGCAACGTCTGTAGCAATTAAAACAGTTAATTGTTTGTTTCTAAAACGTGTCATAACATAGTTTCTTTGAGATTGTTTTAAATCACCATGTAGGCTATCCGCATTATATCTTTCTTCTTGAAGTGCAAGTGAGATTCGATCAACATCAGCCTTTGTATTAGCAAAGATAATCGCTGATTTTGGATTTTCAAAATCAAGCACACGTTTTAATAATCTTGTCTTATCTTCATCTTTAACTAAGAAACTTAATTGTTCGATGTTATCAACTGTTAAAGTATCCGCTTCAATTTTGATTGATGCAGGATTCTTTTGATAAACTTTAGCAATCTTCTTCACGAATGGAGGAATTGTTGCTGAGAATAAAACTGTTTGGCGAGTTTCTGGTGTTGTCTTTAGAATTGTTTCTAAGTCTTCTTGGAAACCCATCTTTAACATTTCATCTGCTTCATCTAATGTTAGAATTGTTAAATTAGAAAAATTAATTGTACCTCTATTGATATGATCAATAACACGACCAGGTGTACCAACAATGATATGTGGATTTTCACGAAGTGACTTAAATTGTTTTTCGTATGATTCACCACCAACGATGGTAGCGACTTTTAATCTTGGATAGAATTTAACTAATTTTAAAAATTCTTTATAAACTTGAATACTTAATTCTCTTGTTGGTGTTAGAATTAATCCTTGAATTGCTCTTACCTTTGTGTCAATGCGTTCAACCATTGGAATCGCATACGCAAAGGTTTTACCAGTTCCAGTTTGAGCTTGACCAATGATATCTTTGCCTTCTAACATCACAGGAATTGCTTGTTCTTGAATAGGTGTTGGAGTCTCAAATCCTAAAGCAGCTAATGCTTCTTTTGTTGACTCTTTAATTTGAAAATCTGAAAATAAAATCGACATAATAATCCTTTTTACTAAATATTTGTTTTTTAACCTTGTTAAGTATACCACAAAAGAAACGTATTATGTAAATAATACAAAAAAAGATGCATATCACATCATCTTTCACAATTTTCGCCTTCGCAATATTCAATTCCAAGTTCAGCTTCATACATCTTAATCATCGCATCTTTAATCACATCATTTGAATTAAGGCCAGCTACCCTAAATCCATGTGATAAGGTAAGTGTTGGAGTTTCTTGAATTTTATTCAAGTATGCATGTTCTTTTTGATTAAAAACTATCTTTTGATATGTTTTATTATTTAACGCATCAACTAATTCTTGTTGATTAAACTTATACTTTTTAGCCAATTCAAAAATCATTACAGAGGCATCAAGATATTCGGTAGATTGTTTTAATAAATCATAGAAAAATGTATTTGGTAATGACTTTTTTCGACCAAAATGATAAATTTCGTGAAGTCTAGTTTGGTTTAAATTAGTCGGATTAGAACGATAAAAAACAGAGATTAACTCGTGTTTATTAAAATTGTTGTAGACCTCATTGAAACGATTTAACATTTCAAAAGATTCACTATTAAAATCAAACCAAAAATCTACTCGCATATGTACCTCTTCTTTAGTTTAATCTAATGATTAGAAAATGTCAAAAGATAATAAAAAGGGATTGGTCATCCCTTTTTTAGTTATTTTGCATATTTGCTTATAAGTGTAAAGATTTCATCTTCAGTCTTTAAATTTAATAGTGTTTCTTTTTCTTTTAATAGCATATCTGCAATCTTACTTAATAAAACTAAATGTTCTTTTAAGTATGAGTTAGGCATTGCGATGACAAACACTTCTTTTACAGGTTCTTGGTCTAGTGATTCATATTCAATAGCATCCTCAAGTCTAATGTATAAAAGTGTTGGGAAGATGACAGAAATATCTTTGGTATGAGGGATTGCTACCCCTTCACCCATACCAGTTGTAATTTCTTTTTCTCTTTTAAATAATGCTTTTTTAAAATCAGCTTCATCTGTAATTTTATTTAATTCATATAACCTCTTTGAAATATAGCCAAATAGTTCTTCCTTAGAGTTAACTTTTAAGTTTAACGTTATATGTGATAATTCAAATATTTTCATATTTTTCCTCTTTAGTAATTAATCGATCATATGAGATTAATGATACTGTATCAAATATATTATAAGACATTTACTTTTTATTAATAGTAATTGTTATAAGATTAGTTTCGGCATTTGCTCTTAGTTTTAAATAATGTACTTCATTTTGCGTTACCAGAAGTGTTTCTGTAATTAAATTACCAACTGTAATTTTTGAAGTCGGATTTATTGTTGTTGATTGACTTAATAGTTTAAATGAAATGTGCGATGGATAACTTATTTCATATGTTCCAGGTTCTAATTTAACACGGTAATATAGATCACTCGTTCTTTGGACAAAGATGTCCGCATTTAGTTTACCAACTTCTAACATACGACCTAAGGATTCTTGGTTTTTAGCTCCAAATTCTAATAAGTCTTGTGTACTTACTTTTTTATTTTGATCACTAAATTCATGTGAAACATCAAAAATCATGCCTGATTTTTCCATTTCAAGAAGAAAACTTATACCAGAATTGAAACTCACTTTTACCGGGTATAAATCTTCATCAAATAAAAATAAGAATAATTCATTCTTTAAATCAATATTATCGTCAAAGAAATACTTAAATATGTCTGCTGCGGTTAAATATGTTGTATATGATAAACCATCAATCTCATAATCCCAACTTGCTCCAAAAGATTCAAATGAAAACATTGTGTTATTTATATACACATCTTCATTGATAGTTTCTTTAGTATCAATATGTTGATATGTTTCATATATTTTGGATTCTATAATTAATTGATCAATTTGATAAAATTTATAGTTGTTTGAGGTATTTTCAATAACCTCACCAATTCCATTGGATAGTTTTGCAAAATAGAACGGACTTTTTTGTAGCATTGTTTCTGTATTCGTTATTTGATTATTGATATTAATTGTACTTTTTACATATAGATGATTCTCAAACTTGAAAGATTTATAATCTTTATAAAATGATCTAAAGTTTGATTGATTTTCATAAATAATCGGTTTTACATTCGCACTATTTGACACTATGCCAGAAATTGTGACCACTTTAAAGCCAACGAATTCAAAATTTGCCATTTCAGAATAAAGCAAATTAGCTGTCTTTTGTTTTTTCACATTTAAAAATACATCTTTATATTCGGTAGTTTTTGAAACTGTGTTTTTAAGTTCTAAACTAACTTTAGCTACAACATTTTCCATTAAAAAAGATTCTTTTGAAGTAATTGAAACTGAAACAAAAGTCGTTAAACTTTTCGCATCTACGCTAACAAACTCTTTATAATTATCATGGCTTAAATGATAAACAAAACCAGTGATGATGGAATCATCTGCTTCCTCATGATCACCATTTTTTGTACATGCAACTAGTCCCGTCATTAAAAATGAAACCACTAATAAGCATAATATTTTTTTCATTTATAAATACTTATCTCCCAAAATGTATTTTATTCATATTATATCACTAATGAAAAGTACCTAAGATGGTTTCTTAGGTACTTTTACATTTTTACTTAATCAAATGTTTATTTTTTTGTAATTGTTATATTGGCTATGATAGGTGCTTGATTTGCTGATACATGAATAAAATAAATAGCATCTTCAGTGAGATTAAAGGTTGCTTTAAGTGTACCCAACTCATCTCCTGGGATAATATCTAAAGCATTAAAATATCTACTATTATTCACAAATATGATATCTAAGGATTCTGGGTAAGTTATTTCATAAGTGCCTAATAATTTCCCAGAAATTTGATAATGTATAGCACCATAATTAGGAACAACAACTTCAGTATTAACAAGATCTAAATATAAAATTCTAGTTTCATAATCCATTGCTGTTGGACCAACGATATTTAGATTGTTGGTATTTACTTTTTTTGCTTCATTACTAAATTCAAAACTTAAGTCTAAATCAATCATTTCATTATCAAATGCTAAGTTAAGTTTAATATTTTGATCAAAATTCAATGTCATGTGATATGTCAAATCGCCTAATATAGCTTCTAAATATGCGACCATGGATGGATCATCAATAATTGCACTCAACACATCAACTGCTTTAACTGAAATAATATACTTTGAACCTTCTTTTTGATAATCCCAATTTCCACCAAATCCTTCAAGTGAAAACATAGCATTATCGATGTATAATGCTTCTTCTAACTCTGAATATACGTCTAGATGTTGTATCGTATCAATTGAGCCAAAACCATAAGGAATCGAATTTAGTTCATATTCATAATAAAGATTATTTTTAACTTCAATGATGGTACCTAAAGTACTTGTAGTAGTCGCAAAATAAAATGGTGATTTTTGAGCGATAACTTCCACTTCTTCTTCAATATCATCTATTTTCATTGAAGATTTAGCATAAAAAGTATCACTATTTTGATAATCTTTTACTTTTTTATAAATCTCTTTTAACGGTGCTTGTTTAAGCGTTAATTCTGGATCTATATCATCATTTGTACTTACTAACCCATGAATTGATACGATATCAAAATTTATATATTGATATAATGTTTTTTCATAATCAAACATTACTTGTCTTGTATCGCTCGCTTTTAATTCAATTCTTTCTTTAACCGTTGATCCAAAAAATGGAGATTGTAAGTTTAAGTCTACCTTCAAAGTGACATCATCTAATTTTAAATTAGGGTTAGCTTCCATTTTCACTCTCACAACATCAGAGAATTCTGAAACTTTTACTTCAATAAAATCTTCATAGTTATCATATCCGATGAAATATGTATAACTATTATCCCCTGATTGGCATCCAGTTAAAAAGAGTAAAATGCTAAATAATACGAGTGAAAATATTTTTTTCATATGAAGTTCCTCTTATCATTTCGTTATGTTTCTATAATTCATTATACCTTTAAATATCTATTATACAAATCATCAAAGAAAAAATTGTGCAATTTAAATTGCACAACCATCAGGACCACATAACATCTCTTCTTCTGTATCAAGGGATTCAAATTGAGGTGTTTCCTCAGCTAGTTTTTGTAGAGCTAACATAAATTGACTATCTGGTTGAGCACCACTGATTGCATATTTTCGATTAAAAACAAAGAAAGGAACGCCACGAATACCAAAGCGATTGGCTTCAACAATTTCTTCTTGAACCTCACTCATAAATAAATTATTATTCAACACTTCTAATGCTTCATTTTTATCTAATCCTACTGCTTCAGCACATAAAGCAAGTGTATGATAATCCGCTAAGTTTTTACCTTTTGTAAAATAGCCATCCATCATTACTTCAGTTAAGGCTTTTTCTTTATTTTTGGTTCTTGCCCATTTAGCTAAGCGATGTGCATCAAACGTTGACGTTAAAGCTGCTTTATCCATTTGATAATGTAAGTCATATGATGAGGCCATTTGTGTAACATAGTCATTCATCTTCTTTGCTTCTTCTAATGAAACACCTTTTAATGCTGCAAATGCTTCATATCCTATTTTGTCATTTTCTTTTGGTGCATCTGGATTTAGTTCAAATGATTTAAAAATAACTTTAACTTCGTTTTTACGATCAAAATTACCTAATGCTTTTTCTAACTTTCTTTTACCAATATAACAAAAAGGACAGACAAAGTCGCTCCATACTTCAATAGTCATCATCATTAACTCCTTTAAAGATATAAATATATCTTTCTTTTAGTACCTTAATTATACTGCATATTACTTTTTTAATCATTTATATGCATTAATTAACTAATTCATCCTATAGTTTAATCTTTTTTTAGTTTTTTCAATTTTATAATAAAAAAACTATCCTTAAAAGATAGTTTTCTTAAGTAATTTCAAATTTTTCTAATTTTTCTAAAATTGTTTTAGCATTTTCTTTATACCATGATGGGTATTTAGAATCATCTAAAGTTTTTCTGATTTCATCATTATATTTTGGATTCTTTTGACGAAGTAATAAGGTCAGTGCATTTCTTAAGAGTATCGTTTTACCACGCCAAGTGAATGCATGTTTTCCGTATTTTTCCATGAACTCTTTATGAGTTAGTTCAAATAAATCCTGGATTAAAACATATGCGGTCGGTTTAGCTCTAAAGTCTTCAATACGATCAGAATTTACACCTTTATTAAATGGACACACTCTTTGGCAGATGTCACATCCTAATAAATATAAGTTCTTATCAATTTCATAATCGGTTAAAGCTCGCTTTTCCTGGTTATAACCACTCATACACTTATCCCAGTCAAAACCGTTATCTAAAGCATTTACCGGGCAAGATTTAATGCATAATGTGCATTCACCACATGATAGTTTATTCTCTTCAATGACCTCTGGATATTTATGTTTTGTTAGAACTAATCCAATAAAGAAATAACTACCTAAGTCTTTATTAATCATTAAATTATTCTTCCCACGAAAGGCAAGACCTGTCATTTCTAAACAACGTCTTTCATCAATCGTATGATTATCTACCAATGCTTTATATTCAATGTTTAAACTCTTTAATGTCTCATGCATTAATGTCTTCATTACATCATGATAATCATAGCCATAAGTATACATAGACGCAGTAAACTTATCTTTTTCTTGTTTAAGATATACATTAGGATAACCTAAACCAACAACAAAAATGGATTCATATCCAACTAAATTATGATCAAACTTACGTTTTAAATATCGATCTGCATCAATGACACCTACAATGTCAAAGGCTTCTTTTAGTTTTTCATAAACCATTTTTATTACCTCTAAATATATTTAGAGTATATCACTATTTTGATATTTTTAAATGATTATCGAAGCAAATTAAATCAAATTTAATATACTCAGGAATAAAATAGCGCTATCAAAATAAAAGGGGATTTTTATGAAAGCAAACAGTGTATTCATTAATATTGCAGTCAGAAATTTAGAAAAGTCTAACCATTTTTTTACTGAATTAGGGTTAAAATTGATGCCTGATTTCAGTGATAAGTCAGGAAGTTGTTTTAAAGTAGCTGAAAATATATCCTTAATGGTTTTAACTGAATCAAAGTTCAATGGTTTTTCACAAACAAAGCTTGTTGATAGCACTCAAGCTCGTGAAGCACTGTTCGCTTTTGAGGTCACTGGTGTGGATGAAGTTGAACGTTTAATTAAAAAAGTTATTGAACTTGGTGGTAAAACAGAAGATCCAGTTGATTATGGATTTATGTATCTTAGAGTCTTCAAAGATTTAGATGGACATCATTTTGAAATATTTACTTGGAAACATTAACAAATAAGCCACTTTTGATATGATAGGTGGCTTTCTTTATAATAATTTTCCTTTATCATTCCATTCACCAAACATAATCCCTTTTTTGGTGTTTTCAATAAATTTTTCTAGTCTTGAATGAAAAACATCTGGATATTTTTCCATTCTTTGAATATTATCAACTCTAACTTTAATGTAAAGTTCTGGAAACTGTTTAAAGTTTTTATATACCTCTAAATCTTCTTTGATTCTATCTATGATGATATCATTGATTTCAAATGCTTCATCTAAATTTGGTAATGTTTTAAATCCTGCTTCTGTCATTAAATTATTTCTAATTAAAAATCTCGCGCGTTCTTTATTAAGTTCTGTCCAAGGACTTCTTTTAGCACGTGGAGAAAAGCGTTGATATGAAATACCATCGATATTTTTCAACGTTGAATCTATCCATCCAAAAGAGATTGCTTCATAGACTGCATCGATGTAGTAAATCTCTTTAGAGTTTGTCTTTCTTGATAATGATAACCAGCATTCTTTTTCTTGTTGGCTATGCTCCTTTAACCAATCTCTAAATTCAGATATATGATTAAGTTTTAAAATATTCACTAAATTCATATTAATTTCTACTCACCTATGATAAAGAAAAAGTCATGATGTCATGACTTATACAGTAATCCAATAACGAAGCATGTGGTGTCCTTGATATTCAATTTCATTTTCTAAGATACCACCACAACTTAAAATAGTATGTTTAGAAGGTAAATTGTCTTTATCACAAACCACTAATACTTTATAAATTCCAAGTTTAAAACATTCTTGTAGTGCTAATTTAAGCATTTCTTTAGCATAACCTTTACCACGTGATGAAGGTCTTAAACCATATCCGATATGACCAGTTTTTAGTAATAACAATTCATTTAATTCGTGTCTAATATTAACCGCACCAATAAATCGATTTTCACTTTCATCTAGCAGAAAAAAAGTGGATTCATTTATTGGCTTGAAGCCATTTTCAAGGCTTTCTAAATATAAATCAAAATCACTTTTATAATCGATTCTTCTGACAGCCCATGGTGTTATATTTGTTTCTTTTGACCACTCATCCATTAATTCATTGAGTTGTTCTTTATATGATTCATTTAATTTTACAAGTTTCATTTCTGATTTTCTTCTTTATTTAGACTTCGTTAACAAAATAAAATACTTCTGTTTCTAGATTTGATGTTGGCATTGTAACAACTGTTTTAGTTTCGATGACGACAAGTTCAGTTACACCAAACTCTTTGGTTGTTTCAAGTCTACCAATTAAAAATGCTAATTCTAATTTAAATGAGGTTTGTTCAACATTAAATTTTCTAGGAAACATCATATCAATAATTTTAGCTGATTCTTCTGAAGAGTAAGTCATATTAACTACCTTACCTTCAATACTGAGAGTGACTTTATTAAATTCAATTGAAATAATAATTGGTTTATTATCAAGTGCTTCATAAATAACTGTTAAGTCATCCTTAATATCACTTCTTAATTGAGCATCCCAAATATATAACTCTTGAATAAACTCAGTAGCAAACTTTTCAGTTTTATACGCAAAAAGTGCACCACTACTTGTTACTTCTTCGTAGATTTCTTCGTCTTCTAAATAGTAAGATTGAAATTCACTATCACTAAATTTAGTTGAGCATCCGGTTATTACTAAAATCAGAGTTAGTAATAAAACTATTTTTTTCATTTATAGGAGACTCCTTAACTTTGATACATTGATTATATCATTTAGAAATATTTACTGCATTAATCTTTATATAAAATGCACAAAATTGATTACAAGTGTTATTAAACTATGATATTCCTCAAGTGTGTAGAGGTTTTATAATTTCAAATATATTATTCATCTTATGTAAAGTTATCATCATAATCCGAAAAAAGTTGTATTTACTTTGATAATGTTTTGAAAACGTGATAACCTAGTATTAAACACTAGATGGAGATTTTATATATGGATTTAAAAGTTCAAAAATGGATTGAAACAATCGATAATCTAAAACTTCCTAATTGGGATGAATTACCAAACATTGGATTATATTCAGAACAAGTCTTAACCTATGTTAATGAACATTTAAATAGTATCTTTCTTAGCACGAATCATGAAGATTATGAAATCACTTCTTCGATGATCAATAACTATGTTAAACATAAAATTATGTTGCCACCAGTAAAGAAAAAGTACTATAACGCACACATCGCATTTATCATAACAATTACTGTTTTAAAACAAGTCGGCAGTTTAACCGATGTCCATAAAGGCATTACAAACCTTAGAAATAAACTAGGTAAAGTGGATGCTTATAATATTTTTATTAAGTTCTTAGAGTTGTCATTAAAAGCAGCTGCAAGCGAACTTAAGGGAACGCCAGATGTCACTTTCTATACAAATCCTGTTTCACTTGATTTATTACCTTTAAAAACGGCGTCAATCGCCTTTACAACAGTCATGTTGTCGAGATATTTATTCTCAAAATCAAAAAACCAATAAGGAGTTCACATGCAAAAAATTGCAGTACTAGCAGACTCAGGGTCTGACATTAACACATTTGAATCAAATGCACCACTTTATGTTCTTCCGCTTAGAATCATTATCGACGGAGTTGAATATATCGATAAAAAAGAAATCTCATTAAAAGAGGTTTTATCTCAACTAGATGATAAAAAGATTACAACTTCACTTCCTTCTCCAAAGGATATTGAAGCAGTCTTTGATCAAATTAAAAATGATGGATTCACACATGTCATTTGTATCCCTATTTCAAAAGGATTATCTGGTACTATGAACATCATAAGACAAATAGCTGAAGATTATCAAGGTTTAGAAATTAAACTGATTGATACTAAAAATATCTCAATGGCTAGTGGATATAGCAGTTTAGAAGCATTAGAATTAATTAAACAGGGTAAATCTTTTGATGAGGTTGTTCAAACAATTAATGAACGTTTAACACTAAAGAAAGTTTACTTTACGGTTGATAAGTTAATTTATCTAAAACGTGGAGGCAGAATCGGTTTAGTATCTGCAACAATTGCAGATTTACTTAAAATTAAACCAGTAATAACATGTAACAGCGATGGTGTTTATTACACAGTTAAAAAACAACGTGGATATATGCACGCAGTCAATGCCATCATCCATCAAGTTGTTGAATTCGTTGGTGATGCTAAATCTTATGACATCACATTAATGAATAGTGATTCAAAACTCAACTTAGATGAAATTAAAAAATTGATTAAATTAGCACTACCAAAAGTTAGAAATCTTGATATGGCTAATATTACACCGGCACTTGCGATACACACAGGACCTGAGGCTTTAGGTGTGGCAGTTTCAATTTTAGAATAGTAAAAGAAAAGGACTAAATATTAGTCCTTTTTTAATGAATTATTTTAAACTTCTTCCACCGTCATAAACAACAATTGAACCAGTCATATATTTGAATGTATCAGAAACCAATGACATGACAACTTCACTCACTTCATCTGCTGTTAAGATATGTTTAAGTGGTACACGTTCAATCGCTTCTTTTAATTTTTCATCTTCTTTAAAATTGTTGTTCATTGGAGTCTTTGCCGCACCAATATTTAAACTATTTACTCTAGTTCTTGGTGCGAGTTCTAAAGCAAGACTCTTTGTAAACATATCTAAACCAGCTTTAGTTACATCATAGGGAATCTTATTTTTTCTAACTCGTAACGAATGTACTGAACCAATGTTTAAGATATGAGAATCTTTTGTAAGTTTTGGTATAAGTTTTCTAGTTAATAACATAAGTGAAACTAAGTTCGTGTTTAATACATTTGTAATCTCTTCTATGGTTTGTTCAGCAAAAGGTTTTTCATATTGAATAGCAGCATTATTAATCAATAAATCAATATTTTTCATTGATTTAATAATGATTTCTACTTGTTCATGATGATTTATATCAACAGGATGATGCATGAGGTTTGGATGTTTTAACTTTAAAAGTTCTTTATCTATGGATACGACATAAAAGTTATTTTCTAGTAACTTCTTTACAATCGCAAGACCAATACCCTTAGCTGTTCCAGTAACGACAGCAGTTTTCATACTTAATTACCTCCTGATAGTGTTTGTATGATATTATACTTCATTTCAATTACTTTTTGTTCTAGATAATTTTCCACTGCTTCATCCATATAAATGTTTTGTTTAAAAACTTTTTCTGCATCATTTAATCTAGATTTAAATAATTCGATCAAATCATCTTTTAAAGGTAATTTTTGGTCTTTAAACAAGAGACTAAATTGTTCATAATGTTCATGTAATAAAGCGGTAAATTTCGATAGTAAAATTTCAACTTTAACGTATCGATGTTTATTACTTAAATTAACTGTTTTAGTTTTGATTTCTTTTAATAACTCATACATTCTTATAAATTCACTAAATTCATTTTGGGTAATTGTTTGCTTCTGAAGTCTTTGTTTAAAAAGCAGAAATGTAGAAATGATTTTACCGTAGTCAATCCCTATTTTCATCTCCAACATTTGTTTATCAACCATCTCTTGTGTTTTACTTTTATCAACTAAAGATGAAGGGTTAATCAAATTGTAATACTCTTCTGCCTTAATAAAATATTCCATAGCTTTCTCTGGATAATTTTCACCGGTATATCGATTTGAACCCAAGTGGCGGTAAGCACGTGCTAAATTATAGTATGATTCATGCTTTAATTTGTCAATGGATGTTTCTTTTACTACGTTCAATGCTCGGTTTATGCCTGCAAAAATAGCTTTTTCACCTTTTTCAAGATGACCAATCATGAGGTTCGTCCAACCAATCGAATCAATTAACGCTCGTTGATGGCTTTCTTCACTTAAAGTATATTTTGATATAAATTCACCAAATTTAATTCGATATTGATATTGCTCAGCATTTAATAGTGTTCTATCAAGATTAACCAAAAAATCACTCATATAATGTGCTAAAATATAGTCTTTATCTTTTGATGATTCAAGAATTATTTTTTTAATTTCATGATTATTAAATTTTAAGTTAATGTCTTTAAGTTTGTCTTGTAGTTTCAGTTTGTGGTTTGTTACTTTATCTGGATTATTTAACTTAAATAGAACATCCTTTTCAATTTCTTTTAGCTTAGCGACTTCATCAAAATCTTTTCTCTTGCTAATTTTCTTATCTATTGCATCTGAAAACTTCTTAATTGTCTTAACATACCGACTGGTCATCCCCATCGTCTTAACTTTAGTCATCGAACGATTTTCAATATATTTCTTATAAACTAATTCAACTGTCTTAAATAAAATAAACGCTATCGAGACTCCAACTGCAATCATTGCTTTAACATGATCTGTAACTGGTAACCCGATAGCAGGAAAAACAAGTGCTGCCAGAAAAATCAAAACCTCGATGATTTCTTTATAGTCTTTCATTTTCATCCTACTTACCCCTAATAAATAGTATTTTATACTTTAATTATACTAAAAATAATTCATTTAATGTTTTTAATCAATATTTGTAGGGATAACTTTTAGTTTTAATGATTTAGTTATGAATTAAAAAATCCAATTTTTTTGAAATAAAAAAGGAAGCAACTGCTTCCCTTGTTAATTATTTACTAACTTTATTAAACTTGAAAAATTTATATAAACCATCAGCTAAAATGATAATTCCAACAAATAGGATTGAAACATATGCTACCTTTAAGAAAATATCATATCCTGCCATTACACCAGCTAAATCTGTTTCAAATACTTCTGCCATCTTATCAAAAAATCCTTGATGCACTAAATTTTTAGTAGTAAGCATGATTAATAATAACAGTAGACTTGCTAAATCAAATGCAGTTGACATGATAATTGATGCTCTTGTTGTAACACCTTTTGAAATCTGATAGACATACTTAACTGTATCTAACACGGATACCAGGATAATTGGTAATACAAAGTACTTAATATTATCATTAAAGATTTGAGTAAATACATATACATCATTTTCTTTTGAATAATATCCAATAAATTGGCTATGATTTAAAAATAAATATACAAAGAAAGCAGTAAAGGAAATATTAAATACCATTGCGAAAATACGACCAAAACGATTAATTTCTAATGATTGATGCTTTGGAATTTCAGGTAAACAATTTAGATCAAATGGCTTTTTGTATTTATCTAATTTCACATCATATCTTTCTAAAATAAAATAGATAATAGTTACTATTGCAAACGATGATAAAAGTGATTGGATTAGATTAGTGATAATTTCATCGGCAAAAATATCCGCTGCTTCTTCAATTCCAATTGTATTTATAGCAAATTCAAATGACATAACACCTAGTACGAGTGTCAGTGACCCAAAGATAATAGCAACAATTTTTAGTGTTGAAATATAATCTTGATAATATTTAGGTGAGATTAAATAGTTCTTTTCATTTGAACGGTATTTACTTGCCATCTCGCGTGGTGTACCAAGTGATAATAAAACAGCTTGAATTTCATCATCAGTTGGATTATCAGATAACATATCATAAATTTGAGAAGTAAGTTCTTGTTTGATATCTTCCCTTTGATTAACTTCAATTCTTCTTGTTACATCATACACATAACGTTCAATGTAATTTTTATTTGTTTTAGTTTGCTTATTCATGTGACTTCCCCTTCTCAATTACTTTGTTAATTTGATCATTAATTAACTGCCATTCCTTAATAAGAATGTCTAATACGAGTTCCCCTTTTTTACTAATTTGATAAAACTTCCTTGGTCTAGCTTCTGTTGTATCCCAACTAGATTCTAGAAGTTCTTGAGATTCTAATCTTCTAAGTAGTGGGTAAAGTGTTCCGGCTTCAATTGTATTTCCTGATTCTTCTAATAAAGAAAGTAGAGAGTATCCATATTGTGGTTTTTTTAATACTTGTAAGACAACAATAATTTGAACTCCTCTTCTTAATTCAACAACTAAGTTATTTACAACCTGTTCCATAAAACACTTCCTTTCGTGATGACAATTTTCATTATACTGTATGACATACACTATTGTCAATAAAATAATATTAATTTTTTTATAGCAAATAAAAAGTCTAGATCTAATCTAGACTTAATTTTTTATAATTTGTTTTATATTAATTATTCGCTTAATGTAACAGCATCTTTACTGTTTAAAACTTCAAAGTTTAACTCATTTTCACGTCTTGCAACAATTGTAGATGCAACACCGCCACCGATAACGTTGATTAAAGTTCTACCCATATCAACAAGTGGATCTACTGCAACGATTAATGCAATACCATCAATTGGTAAACCTAATGATGATAAAACGACTGCTGCTGCAATTGTAGCAATCCCTGGAACACCAGCAATACCAATTGCAGAAATTGTTGTAATAACTAATAATAAGATGAATTCAACGATACCAAATTGGATACCATATGCATTCGCTGTTAAAACTGCAACAACAGCTGGGAAGATACCTCCACATGCATTCATACCTACATTCGCACTTAATGGTCCAACGAAGTTAGCAATCTTGTCAGAAACACCTACACGTTTTGTTAATGATTCTAATGTTACAGGTAAAGTACCATAACTTGATTGAGTTGTAAATGCAACAAACATAGCAGGTGAGAATTTTTTAATCCAAGTGATTGGATTAATACCCATAACTTTAATTAATAGCATTTGAACAAATAAGAAGTGGAATAACATCGCACCATACATAATACCGATGTATAAAAGTAATTGTTTTAATGTTTCAACATTACTTCTTCCTACTGCATAAGCCATAAATGAGAATACAGCATAAGGCGTTAATTTCATAACAAACTTAGTAACTCTAGTCATGATTGCATTTAAAGAGTTATTAAAGTCAACAAATGGTTTAGTTCTTTCTGGGTGACGTTTATTTTCAACGATCACAGCAATTGATATGAATAAGCCAACTGCAATGACTGGTAAGACAACACTACCACCTAAAGCTGAAACGATATTACTTGGGAAGAAATTTAAGAATACAGTTTCAATCGGTGTAATTTCTTTAACATAAGTTCCACCTAAATTAAAATCAGCACCTAAATTTACAATTGCTGCAAAACCAAAACCAATAGCAGCACCAATTGTTGTTGTTATTAATAACCAGAATAATGTTTTAACACCAATTCTTTTTAGTGTATCAGGATTGTCTAATGATGTAAAACTCTTAATAACTGCTGTTAAGACAAGTGGGATAACAACCATTTGAATCAACTTTAAATATAATTGACCAATTGGTCTAATCGTAGCAACGATCGTAGTTTCTGATCCATTGACATCAGTTGTAAATCCACCAAAGATTAAACCAACTGCTAAACCTAGAGTCATACCAATTAATACTCTATAGCTAAACTTAACATTCTTTTTGCCTGTAAATAATAATAGTGCAATGACAGCTAAGGTAACAAGGTATAAGACACCTTTTTGCCAGGAGTCAATAAGATAATTATTAAACATAATTTATTTTCCTTTTCCTTTTTGAAGTATATCTCATCCCAAATATTTTACTATGTAGTATATGAACTATAAAGGATAATGCTTCAAATTCGAAATATTGTTAATTTTGTGAAAGTATATAAAATTCTTACATAAATGTAAGTGAATGTTGAAAATTTGCATAATAATTCAAATTTATACACGAAATTTTTCGCTGGTGTTATAATTATTAGCATGTGATGTAAGGAGACTCCCACAATGTTAGAATTCATACAATTTTTAGACGGCCGAATGACGAAGCCGGTTGCTTATACTTCGTTTGAAACCAGCTGGTTCCATTGGCTATCATTAATCATATTAATTGCAACAACTGTATTCCTCATTAAGTACTTTAAAAAAGGTACAGAAAAACAAATTAAAAAAGTAATCTTGATCTCAGGTATCATTATGGTGATATTTGAAATATATAAACAAGTTATCTTCAATTACGATGGTACAGGATATGAATGGTATGCATTCCCATTTCAATTCTGTTCAACTCCGATGTATTTATATTTAGTTCTTGGTTTAAGTAAAAACAAGAAACTAGACGAATACTTAATCGCATATCTTGCAACCTATGCAACATTTGCAGGATTCGCAGTCATGATTTACCCATCATCAGTGTTTGTTGATGTTATCGGTATTAATATTCAAACAATGGTTCATCACGGTTTAATCGCTGCTATAGGTATTTCACTACTAGTTAGATATAAACTTGACTATAAAGCATTCTTTAAAGGTATGACAGTATTTGTAATACTATCAGGTATTGCTTATGCTATGAATACTGTTTGGAATATAATTGAACCTGATATCGTATTTAATATGTTCTTCATCAATCCGAAATATGGTACAGAAATTCCAGTCTTATCAATGATCGAACCAGTTGTACCACATATAGTCTTCTTATTCGTTTATGTATTTGGATTCACATTTGTAGCTAGCCTAGTTTTCTTCGGTGCTAAGTTATCAAGAATGGTCAAATATAAAACTTCTACTAAACCACAACTTGCATATCAAAATTAAAACAAAAGGTAATCCTAAATATTGGATTACCTTTTTTATTTGATTCTTTTAAATCATACGTATATGTGAAAAATAAAATGCTACCTGTGGAGGTAGCATTCAATTACTTTTATATGGCGTCCGAAGAGGGATTCGAACCCCCGACCGATAGCTTAGAAGGCTATTGCTCTATCCAGCTGAGCTATTCGGACACTTTTCTTTCAGCACGTTCTATTATAAACTAAACGTTACTGAAAGTAAAGCATATTTTATTCATCAAATTGAGAATTATAAAGTTCGGCATAATACCCATTTTTGGCAACTAATTCTTCATGATTTCCTTGCTCAACAATGTTGCCATTTCGCATTACAAAGATAACATCCGCATTTTTAATTGTAGATAATCTATGTGCAATTACGAAGGCAGTTCTGCCCTTCATTAATTCATCCATTGCTTTTTGGATTAGGATTTCTGTTCTTGTATCTACTGATGAAGTTGCTTCATCTAAAATGAGCATTGGATTGTCTCTTAACATCGCACGGCTAATTGTAATTAACTGACGTTGACCGGCAGAAATGTTTAGACCATCCTCACTTAACATGAAGTTAAATCCATCAGGAAGTGAATGAATAAAATGAAGTGTTTGAGCTGCTTTTGCAGCACGTTCAACATCTTCAAAACTTGCATTTTCACTACCATATTTAATATTTTCTAAAACTGTACCTTCAAAGATCCATGTGTCTTGTAGAACCATACCAAAATAATTTCTTAATTCTTCGCGTTTCATATCTTTAATATTTACGCCATCAATTAAAATTTCACCACTGTTAATTTCATAGAATCTCATAAGTAGGTTGACAATTGTTGTCTTACCAGCACCGGTTGGTCCTACAATAGCAACCATTTGACCTGGTTTAATATCTGCACTAAATCCTTGAATAACTGGTGTTTCAGGTACATAACTAAAATGTACATCTTTAAAAGTAACATGACCTTTAACATTTTCTAGCATCTTAGGTTTATTTGATTCATCCGCTTCTTCTTTAGCATCTAGTAAGAAGAAAATACGTTCAGCAGAAGCTGCTGTTTGTTGAAGAACGGTTGCTGATTGTCCAATTGATTGAACTGGGGCAGCAACTAATCTTGCATACATAATGTATGACATGATGAAACCAATTTCTAGTTCACCTTTCATTAATAAGTAACCACCGATTCCGGCAATACCAATATATGATAGGTTTGAGAAAAAGAATTGAACTGGAATCATAATAGATGAAATAAATTGTGACTTCCAGCTTGTCTGATAAATACGTTCATTAATTTCAGTAAATTCAGCTTTTGCTTTCTTTTGGTGATTAAACACTTTAACAACTTGATGTCCATGGTAAACTTCTTCAACATGTCCATTCATGTCTCCTGTGTTTTGAGCTGCTTGTACGAAGTATTTTTGAGAAATCTTAACAAATCTACCTGCAACCCAAAGTGAGATTAGCGTACATAATGTTGTAATTAACGCAAGTTGCCAGTTCATAACAAACATAATAACTAAAATAGCAAAGATCAATGTAAATGACCTAAACATATCAGAAAGACTTTGAGTTAATGTTTGGTTGATCGTATCAACATCATTTGTTACACGAGATAAGACATCACCAAACTTATATTTATCATAGAAGTTAAGTGGTAACTTATTAATCTTAACAGCTAAATCTGCACGCATCTTATAAGTTAATTTTTGAGTAATACCAATTAATAAATAACCTTGAGTATAGTTAAGTAAAGATGTTAATGCTGCTGAAATTAACGTTACTAATAATAATGTATAGAACCCCATAGTAACTTCTGGTATAAAGAATAAATTATTCCCGAAGAACCAGAAATCAATACGATTCATCACAATAACAACACCATCACCACCTGACCAGATGTCAGTTAATGATGTTAATGCTTTACCAGCGATAAATGGTGTATAAACTGATAATAAAGCTGCAATAGATGCAAGTACTGCTGAAATAATCATCACATATGCATCTTTATTTAAGTAAGCAATAATTCTTTTAATGGTGCCCCAGAAGTTATTAGCTTTTTGAGGTACTCTTCCGCCTTGTCGTCTATTCATCGTCCAAGTTCCTCCTTACTTAATTGTGATTCTGCAATTTCTTGATATACAGAACATGATTGTAATAAATCATCGTGTGTACCAATACCAACAACTTCACCCTTATCTAAAACGATGATTTGATCAGCATTTCTAATGGTATTAATACGTTGTGCAACGATTAACACAGTTGCATCTTTAATTTCATCTGATAATGCTTTTCTTAAACGTTGGTCGGTTTTATAGTCAAGTGCTGAGAATGAATCATCAAATATATAAATTTTAGGTTCTTTAGCAATTGCTCTTGCGATAGATAAACGTTGGCGTTGACCACCTGAAACGTTTGTACCACCTTGAGTAATTGGTGAACTATATTGATGTTCAAATTTAGAAATAAAGTCTGAAGCTTGAGCAATTCTTGCTGCTTTTTCGACAACTTCCATATTCAACTCTTCTTGTCCAAAGCCGATGTTTGATGCAATCGTCCCTTTGAATAAGTTACCTTTTTGAGGAACATAACCAATATATTGTAAATAATCATTTTGATTAACATCTTTTAAGTCAATACCATCAACAGTAATTACGCCTTCTGTTGGATCATAAAATCTTGGTACTAAATTAATTAAAGTTGATTTACCAGAGCCCGTTGAACCAATAAAAGCTGTAACTTGTCCTGGTTTAGCTGTAAAGTTAATGTTTTTTAATACTGGTTCTTCAGAACCTGGATAATAGAATGAAACATGATCAAATTTAACTTCGCCTTTAACATCTGTTAATTCTATTGGTTCAGTTGGATTCTTAATTAAAATATCAGAATCAATAACATCCATAATACGTCTTGCTGAAATGGATGCTCTTGGTATCATAATGAAAATCATCGTGATATTCATGAAACTCATAACAGTTGATGTACCGTATTGAACAAGTGTTGATAAATCCCCTGGTTTTAATGTAGAACCTGGTTTAATAAACCCAAAGTAAACTGCAACAAAGTACATACCAACAGTTGTTAATTGCATGATGAAGCCAAGTGTTGGCCACATTGCAGTAAATAATCTGTTAACAAAGATATTTCTATCCATTGAGTCTTTGGCTACTTTTTTACTCTTTTCAATTTGAACATTTTGAGTATTAAATGCACGAACTACTCTTAAACCTGATAGGTTTTCTCTAGTTACTAAATTCATTCTGTCTACTAATCTTTGGATTAATTTAAACTTAGGCATTGCGACTAAGAAAATTGTTCCTAGAGAACCAATAACCATTAGAATTGTAAAGATTAATACCGTTGAAATTTCAGGGCTTGTCGTATAAGCCATAATTAAGCTACCGACTGCCATAATTGGAGCCATGATTGCCATTCTAAGTAACATTGCTACCGATCCTTGTAAGGATTGAATGTCATTTGTGGTTCTTGTAATTAATGATGAGGTTGTAAATTTATCCATTTCATTCATGGAAAATTGTTGAACCTTATTATATAATGCATCTCTTAAACTCTTACCATAAGCTGCAGCCGTTTTTGACTCGAAGTATCCGGATAAAATAATGACACCAATACCAACCACTGTTGAGACAAACATCCAAATGGCATTTGTAACAATCGATGATATCTTTTGGGCTTCTGTTAATGTTTGACTCAGCATATCATCTAAAATATACCCAATTAATTTAGGGATTAAAAGGTTAAAATATGCTCTAATACTTACTAATATAAGGATTAAGATGACTGACCATATGTATGGTTTTAAATATCTAAATGATTTTAACATTTCGCATCTTCTTTCTATTTAAATTCTACAAATTTTATACTTTCAAATTATAACACTTAAGTGTTTTAATTACTTTAATCTTGAACTAGCAAGGTAAGCATTCTTAAAATATGTAAAAATCGTTTCATATTTCACTTGATTTTCACCTTTGGCTTTTTCCTTTAATCGTTCAAAATGTTCCATTTGATGTTTAAAATATTGTATTGACTGAAACTTACTTGTTAAGTAAACTCCAGTGTATAGATTCTCATCAGTTAGAGTCATTTGACCTCTTCTAACCTTTAAGAATACATAATAAAACTTATCAAGTACAACAAACTCATCAGTTATTTCATAGTTATTATTTGCAAGATAACCTCTTAAAAACTCAATATTATCATGCGCACCTAACAAGAATTCTCCTGAATTTGGTGCATGTTCCATAATATCAGCAATTAAATAAGCTCCCATCCCTGTAATAACTGCTAGGTCAAAGGGCTTATTAAGCCCTTTGAAGCCGTCAGATAAATAAAACTCTACTGGATAACCAGTAAGAGTTTTTTGACTTGATTTAAGTGGACCAGGGTTAATATCTGTTGCAAGCCCATATTTTATATAGCCTAAATCTAAGGCTTTTTTAAGGACTAGACCGTGGTCGGTTCCAATATCTGCAACAGTGTCATAACCTTTAATAAGTTCAACAATAAAGTCTATGCGTTTCATTTTCTTGCGACGTAGAATTCTTTCAATTTATTTTGTCTTTGTGGTGAACGTAATTTTCTTAAAGCTTTAGCTTCAATTTGACGGATACGTTCTCTTGTAACACCAAACTCACGACCAACTTCTTCTAGTGTATGTGTTTTACCATCTAGTAAACCATAACGAAGACGTAATACTTTTTCTTCTCTGTCAGTTAATGTTTCTAAGACTTCATCTAAAGTCTTTTTAACCATTTCTTGCATCATGAAGTCATGTGGGTTAAGTGCATTTGGATCTGAAATGAAGTCTCCAAGTGATGAATCTTCTTCTTCACCAACTGGTGCTTCAAGTGAAATTGGTTCTTTAGCAATTCTTTGGATATTTTGTACTTTATCAGCAGAAATACCCATCTTTTCAGCAACTTCTTCAACTGTCGCTTCACGTCCTAATTCTTGTACTAATTGACGTTGAATACGAATCATCTTATTGATTGTTTCAACCATATGTACTGGAATACGAATTGTTCTTGCTTGGTCAGCAACCGCACGTGTAATTGCTTGGCGAATCCACCATGTTGCGTATGTTGAGAATTTAAATCCTTTTTCATGATCAAATTTATCAACCGCACGCATTAAACCCATGTTACCTTCTTGAATTAAGTCTAAGAAGAGTAAACCACGTTGAGTGTATTTTTTAGCAATTGAGACAACTAAACGATAGTTAGCTTCTACAAGTCTTTCTTTGGCAATACCTGCTTTTCTAACTGATTCAGTTAATGCAAACATATCTTCTTCACTAACTTCTAGTTGACCTGCATTAATCATATCTAGTTGTTCTTGTGAAGCACGACCTTCGGCTACCCAAATTGCATACTTTTTCTCATCATCAATATTTAAAAGTGGAATTTGACCAATTTCTTTTAAATACATTCTGACTGGATCATCAACTTTAATTGAAGGTGGGATCTCTTCGATATTAAGAAGTTCTTCTTCTTTAATATCTTCAACTTCTAGTGAAGATAATGAGAACTCATCTGGTTCATCTGGTTCGATGTCAAAGTCATCTTCATCAAATGCATCCATTGGAAGTGATGTTTCTTCCTCAACTTCCTCTTCCTCTTCTTCATCAAGTAAAACATCGATTTCAAATTGAGCAAGTTCTTTTTCTAAATCGAAATAGTCATCTGAACCATATGGGAAATAAACTTCTACATCTTTTTGTTGAAGAACTTTTTTCTTGCCTGCTTTCTTGACTAATTCTTCTGCGATTTTTTTAATATCTGTCATGAAACCGTCCCTTTCTTTCTTAAAGTTTCTATTTTTTTAACATACTGATCAACCTTTGTACCTTTTGGGTTTTGGTTAATTAAGTTTGTCAGGTGGTTAATTTCTAAAATGAGTTCATAATCCTCAATTGCTGCAATATGGATGTAGAAATGTTTTTCATCTGAAATCAGCAACCTTTTCTTATACTCAATTTTGTTTGTATATTTATCAACAATTTCGTTCGAAGTTGGATATCTTTTCTTAAAGTCCTCAAGATCAAGTAATTCATTACCACTAAATTGGTAGTACTTGATTAAATCTCTATATAAAGTGACTTGTTCTTCGGTTCCAACTGATTTCATTCTTAATAAATTTAAATGTTTGTCGTATAGTGGTAAATATTTATCGCGATAAATTAAATCTAAGAGGATTAAATCAATCGCACGTTCAGCTTTTGTGATAACGGGTTTAGAAATCTCTTGTTTCTTAACTGGAAGTTCAACAAGTGGTTCTCTTGTTAAGAAAAGGTCAATACCTAATTCTTCTTTAACTAACTTTTGATAGAAAGCAAGAATTGTTTGGTTAGAACCTCTTAAGATACCTTCCATTTCACGTTTGAACTTAGTAATATCATCAGCTCTTGTAAAATCTTTATTTTGCTTAAAGATTGAATATCCAAACTGATAAGGATCTAATAATTTTTCATCATAGAGTTTTGCATATTTTTCAATACCATATTTCTTAACAAACTCATCTGGGTCTAGTTTAGCAGGTAAAGCCAGTATCGATATATTTAAACCCGCAGCCCGAAGGTGAGGAATTGCTTTAAGAGTTGCTTCAATTCCTGCTTTATCACCATCATATGCAATCACCACATGATTTGAAACACGCTTAATTAACGCTGCTTGTTCTTTAGTTAAGGCAGTCCCCATGGTGGCAACAGTTGCTTTTAGGTTTGCTTTATAAGATGCAATAACATCGAAGAAACCTTCATGTAAAATGACATACTTTTGTTTGACAGCTGGTGATAGAGCATCGGTGAAGTGATAAAGTGTTTCACCTTTTTTAAAGATTTTAGTTTCTGGAGAATTGACGTATTTAGCGACTTCTTTTGGGTTTAGTGTTCTTGCACTAAAGCCAATAATTCTTCCTTTATCATTTTTAACTGGGAAAGTTACTCTTGCTCTAAAAACATCATAATATGAGCCATCTGGTGCTTGTTTAACAAGTCCTAATGTCATCATATCAGTTACAGTATAGTTTTTAGATTTAAGCATTTGATAAAGTGCATCCGTTTGATTTGGTGCAAACCCGATTTCAAAATGCTCAATATCTTCATCTTTTAAATCTCTACCTTGAAGATATTCAAGTGCTTTAATGCCTGCCTCAGTATTTTTAAGTGCGAAACGGTAGAAGATTGATGCATCTTCCATTAGCGCATATAGTTTTTCGTTTGGATCTTTTTGAAATTTAGTGTGCTTAACTTCAATGCCTAATCGCTCACCCAGTTCAACTGCAGCTTCTTCAAAACTTAAGTTTTTTATTTGTTGGTAAAACTGAATCGTGTTGCCACCTTTTCCACAACCCATACATTTTGCTAAATGTTTTTCTGGAGAAACTGAGAATGATGGTGTTTTTTCATCATGAAAAGGACATAACCCCATATAGTTTTTGCCACGCTTTGAAAGTGACATAAACTCGGATGCTAGTGCCACAATATCGGTTTCTTCAATTATGCGGGTTATAATGGCTTGATCCATGAAACCTCCAATTAGAATTTAACTGCTTTTCTAATAAAACTTTCTAATTCATTAATGTTTAATCTGATTTGTTCCATTGTGTCACGGAAGCGAAGTGTTACAGTATTATCTTCCATTGTTTGATGGTCAACCGTAATACAGAATGGTGTACCAATCGCATCTTGTCTTCTATAACGTTTACCAATGTTTTGAGTTTCATCGTATGTTACATCGAATTCTTCTCTTAACATGTCATAAATTTCATTTGCCTTAGCTGCATGTTCTTTTTTAACAAGTGGCAAGATTGCAGCTTTATAAGGTGCAAGCGCTGGATGAATCTTTAACAATTGACGCGAATCATTTTCACCTAATTGTTCTTCTTCAAGACCGTTTAATAAGAAGATTAATAATAAACGTTCAACCCCAACCGCTGGTTCAACAACATATGGAATATATCTTTCATTTGTTTCAGGATCTAAATAACTCATATCTTCTTTTGAGCGGTTTTGATGTTGTGTTAAATCAAATGAAGTACGAGAAGCTAATCCCCATAATTCATCAAATCCCCATGGATATTTGAATTCGATATCAGTGGTTGCATTTGAATAGTGACTTAATGATTCTTTAGCATGTGGTTCTGCTCTTAGTAAATCTTTGTTAATGCCTAAATCGGTTAAGAACTTTAACATATAAGAAAGCCAGAAATTAAACCATTCAATTTCAGTACCTGGTTTACAGAAGAATTCTAATTCCATTTGTTCAAATTCTCTTGTTCTAAAGATAAAGTTACCTGGAGTAATTTCATTTCTAAATGATTTACCGATTTGACCAACCCCAAATGGAATTTTCTTACGGGTTGTTCTTACTAAGTTTTTAAAGTTAATAAAGATACCTTGTGCAGTTTCTGGACGAAGATAAACTTCTGATGCAGAATCTTCTACAACACCTTGGAATGTTTTAAACATCATGTTGAATTTACGAATTGGTAACCAGTCAGTTGTTCCTGAAACTGGGTCTTTAATTTTATTTTCAACAATATAGTTATACATTTGGTCAAGTGTCCAACCATCTGCATTAACATTTGGGTTGTGATCAAAAATTAATTTATCTGCACGATATCTTTGGTTAGATGTTTTATTTTCAATTAATGGATCTGTGAAACCTGCTAAATGGCCTGATGCATGCCATACTTCAGTATTTAGAAGGATTGATGAGTCAAGTCCTACGACATTTGGCCCTTGACTAACAAAGCGTTTGAACCACGCTTTTTTAATATTGTTTTTAAGTAGTACACCTAATGGACCATAATCCCAAGTATTTGCTAAACCGCCATAGATTTCAGATCCTTGAAAAATAAAACCGGTTTGTTTTGCATATTGTACTAATTGATCTAATGTCACCATAAAACTTGCTCCTTTTATTTGCGTTTAATTTGTGTGTCAGTGTGATATTCGTAAAATTGATACATAAATGATTTTAATTTATTAAAATATGACTCATCTATCTCATCTATTTTATCATAAGGTAAATGGGTTAGTTTTAATAAAAATGTAGTGAGCGTTAAATTTAAATCACTTTGTAGATTTTCTCCCACATATACGATTCTAGCCTCACTAATATTGAAGCCTTTTACCTTTCTACCATCTGGTTTTAAGTTGAGTGGATACCCAAGGTATCGTAATAGTTTAAAACCAAATGAAAGCACTGTTTCTTTCTTGAAGTTTAATAGTGCTTCTTTTAGATTTTGATAGATTGCTTCATGGTCATCTTGGTCTGATACAAAAGTTTGTATGAGATCAAACGTGATTGAAACTAAGTTGATATTGTTATAATCTTTTTTTAACGTTTCAAAGAGATTTAACGCCTTACCTTCAGTAAGTATAAACATCGTTTTGTTCGGTGTATCTTTGAATTCAATTAAGTTTAGGTATTGGGCTAAAATTCTTTCCTTAGAAGTTAGTTTTTGACTGCCTTTTGCAATCAAAGTTTTAAACCCTTTAGTTGTATAAACAAAAACTAAACGATCATTTTCTAAGTAACTTTGAACTTTAACAACAATCCCTTCCATCTATTCACCATACCCATATTTTGAAATAACACTTGGATTATTTCGCCAATCTTTTTGAACCTTAACCCAAAGTGTTAAATGAACTTTTAAGTCAAAGATTTGGTTCATTGCTTTTCTAGCTTCAGTACCAATTCGTTTTAACTTTTCGCCACCCTTACCAATTAAAATACCTTTTTGAGAATCGCGTTCAACAATGATTAAGGCATCCACATCAAGGGTTCCTAATTCATCGTTTTTCTTCATAGATTCGATAACTACTGCGACACTATGCGGCACTTCTTCTTCGGTATAATAAAGAATTCTTTCACGAATTAATTCACCCATTCTAGAATCTCTTGATTGGTCTGTGACATAATCTTCTGGATAAAATAAAGGTCCTTCAATTAAATGTTCTTTAATCGCATCTTTTAAATGTTCTAAATGTGTTTTATCTTTAGCTGAAATTGGAATGATTGATTCAAATTCCATATGTTTCATGTATGAAATAATGATTTTATCAATCTCTGCTTTATTTTCTAATTCATCAATTTTATTGATCACTAAAAGGGTTGGAAGTCCTGCATTTTTAATGCGTTGTAAGATGAATTCATCTGATGGTTTATATGATTGGTCAACAACCCACATAATAACATCAACATCTTGCATAGCACCTTCTGCACTCTTATCCATCATTTTACCTAAACCATGGATTGGTTTATGCATACCTGGGGTATCAATAAAAACAAATTGAGCATCGTTTTCAGTTAAAATACCCGTAATTCTAAAACGGGTAGTTTGTACCTTAGGAGATGTGATTGCTATCTTTTCTCCAATAAGTGCGTTTAGTAGTGTTGATTTACCAACATTTGGTTTACCAACGATTGTAATAAATCCTGATTTTGTTTGCATAATTATCTTTCTTTTAAGTCAAATCCATATGGTAATAGACTATCTGGTGTCATTTCTAGAACTTCACCTTTTTGATTCGTTAAAATGACTTTTGCATCTTTAGGTAAAAGTTCATACATTACTTGGCGACATGCTCCACATGGTGAAATTGGTTTATCCGTATCACCAATAACTGTGATTGATACAATATCTTTTGGGTTTTTACCTTGTGAGATTAATGAAAATAAAGCACTACGTTCAGCACAGTTTGATAAACCATAGCTTGCATTTTCAACATTACAGCCATATACATATGAGCCATCTTTCATTAAGATTGCGGCACCAACTTTAAAGTTTGAGTATGGTGCATATGCACGAGATTGTGCAAGTTTAACTTCTTTGAAATTCATAGACTTATCCTCTTTTTAAGTTCGCTTTTTGAAGGATTTCTTCTTGAAGCGTAAACATTTCTTTTTCTTCTTCTGGCGTATGATGATCATAGCCCTTTAAATGCAGGTAACCGTGGACTGCTAAAAAGCCGACTTCACGTTCATATGAATGACCGTATTCTGCTGCTTGTTCACGAGCTTTTTCAAGATTAATAAAGATATCGCCAAAACTTTCTGGGTCTTCATCATTTGGAAATGAGATGACATCTGTTGCATAATCTTTATTTCGGTAAGTTCTATTGATTTCTCTAATTTCATCAGCTGAGACAAA
The DNA here is from genome assembly GCF_057808485.1 of Acholeplasma sp. ORD1043. Classification (NCBI taxonomy): domain Bacteria; kingdom Bacillati; phylum Mycoplasmatota; class Mollicutes; order Acholeplasmatales; family Acholeplasmataceae; genus Acholeplasma; species Acholeplasma sp. ORD1043. The sequence goes on from NZ_JAQLOJ010000001.1 coordinate 206,264, forward strand.
AATAACTTGCATGTTTTTTTCTTCATCAATTGTCTCAAATATTTTATTAATTAAGTTTTCTACATAGTCTGTAGATTCAGTTGTTTGATTATGATATTCAACTACCATTGTCTTCGTATCTTTCTAAGATTTTTTGGACAAGTGGGTGACGGATGACATCCACTTTGTCGAAATAAATAAATTTACAATCTTCAATATCTTTTAATATTTCTAATGCTTCTTTTAAACCAGATTCTTTCTTATATCCTAAATCCACCTGTGAAGGGTCGCCTGTAACAACCATATATGATGAGAAGCCAAGTCTTGTTAAGAACATCTTCATTTGGGTTTTAGTCGTATTTTGAGCCTCATCTAAAATGATATAAGCATTTTCTAAAGTACGACCTCTCATATATGCAAGTGGAGCAATTTCAATGACACCACGCTCTAGTAGCGCATCTGTTGTTGCTTGTCCCATGAATTCATACAAAGCATCATAAAGCGGAATTAAATACGGGTCAACCTTTTCTTTTAAATCTCCTGGTAAGAATCCTAAGGATTCACCAGCTTCAACTGCTGGACGAGTTAAGATTAATTTTTTAACTCTACCTTGTTTTAAAGCTGCAACAGCATGTGCGACTGCTAAATAAGTTTTACCAGTTCCTGCTGGGCCAATCCCAAAGACTAAAGGATATTTACTTAATGCTTCACTATATACTTTTTGGTTAAACGTTTTAGGGACAACCGATTTACCTTGGTCGGATACTAGAATTTTCTTTTGAGATTTATATAAATCAAGAATTCCATCTAAGTCATCACTTTCTGCCATTTTGATGATGTATAAAACATCTCGTTCGGTTATGATAACTTTGTGTTCAGCCAGCATGACTAAGGTTTCAAAGATACGTTCTAACAGTGGTTTAAACTTTTGGTCTGCATCAACAACAATATCATGTCCATGAACTGAAACATTGAATCCAAAATGAGCTTTAAAAACCAATAAATTACGATCTTCGATGCCAACTAACAAACTCTGAGTCTCTACGTGATTTACTTTGACGTTTAATTTCATTAAGTATCCTCCCTGTAACATTATTATTGTATCAAAAAATGGATAAAAAAGCACCTCTTTTGAAGGTGCATTTTATGTATAATCTTTAGCTAATTAGCGCTTTTTAGTTTTAGCTGCTTTAGCTCTCATACGACGATCTACGCCTGGTTTAACGTAGAATTCGCGTTTACGTGCTTCTGCGAGAGTGCCATCCTTAGATACATTACGTTTAAAACGCTTTAATGTTTCTTCTAATGATTCACCTTTGCGTACTTCTGTTTTAGGCATGTCTGCCCTCCTTCCACACGTTTGATATCTCAAACCTCATATATTATAAACTATATTTTCATATATGTCAAAATGTTTTTAAAAAAATCCGTTAAAATTTTACTAAAAATGGTATATGTGCGAGTTCTGTGGGATAGATTGTTTTTCCAAGTGATACAAAGATAGCATTTAAACTAGATAACTGTGCTCTTTCTTTATCATCAATGCCACCTTCTGGACCAACAATTAAAATCACAGAATCATTTTTAATTTGTGGTAAAACATCATCTATTTGATGATCTTTTTCGTTTTCATCAAGTAAAATTATGGTTTTATTCTTTAAATCTAAAGATTTTATGGAGTTTGCAAATTCAATTACAGGTACACTTGAGTATTTCGCAAGTTCTGCTGCTTCTTTTGAAATCTTAGTTAATCTTTGAAGTTTATGATCTTCATTAGCCATTTTAGCAATACTTCTTACCATAGGTACAAAGACAATCTTTTTGGCTCCAAAAATCGTTGCATACTTAGTCACAGTTTCCATCTTATCACCTTTAGGTAACCCTTGGACTAAAGTAACACTTTTTAACTTATTTGAATCTACTTCGCTTATTTTAGTATAACTAACATCTTTACCTGAAATATTGAGTTCTGCTAAAAAACATGTACCTTCCATACATACTTCAACTTCACTTTGATCTTTAAAACGCATCACATTTAAAATATGATGAATATCGTCTTTAGTAATTAAATTGTCTTTGTCTAAAAAGTATCTTTGCATAAAAAACCTCAAATTAGAAAAAAATAAGTACTCCCTAAGGAATACTCATATTTTAGATGTTAAAGAAACGGTCAATCGAATTACTCCATAGGATCATGATAAAGAATAACACGCCCATAACTAACATTGCATTACTTAAGAATGCTTCTGCACCGATTTGTTTACGGTTTTTGAATAAATCTTGATTAGAACCAGTGAATGCTTCCATAACATCTTCTTTTGAAGATGAAATAGCAGAAACACCAATCATTAAAATACTTAATACAAATATAATCCAATCTGGAAACATCATAATTATCATTACTCCTTTGAAATCTAGTTTATTGTAACAAATATAAGTTGAAAATGTCAAGATAATACGACATTTATGCGAGATTTATTACCAAACATTCATATTATATATGATATTTTGATGATTAAACCTTGAAAACGACTTTCACATAGCGTTTTCATGTTTTATTCAATTTACTATCAAATCGTATTGTTGTATAATGTGATATGGTGAATTTATGGAAATAATCGGATTAAAATTAGGTAATGTACGTTCTAATGCATACGTTGTATCAGAAGGCAAAGAATGTTTCATTATAGACCCTGGTTTTGAGGGATCCGCAATCATTGATTATATCAAATCAAGAAAACTCGAACCACAGTTTATATACATTACACACGGACACCACGATCACATTGGTGGTGTACGACAACTTAAAGATCTTTACCACATTCCAGTCTATGCGCCATTAAAAGACAAAATTTGGATGACAGATACTGTCTATAATCATTGGCCATATGAAATTCCAGTTGATCAATTTGTTATTGAAGATGATGAAATTGATTTTGGAAAATATGTCTTTAGAGTTATTGAAACTCCAGGACATAGTGAAGGATCAACTTCATTATATTGTGCACCTTACCTTTTTACAGGTGATACTTTATTCTATGAAACAATCGGAAGAACAGATATTCCGTTTTCAAATCAAGAGACATTAATTAATTCTATTAAGAATAAATTATTTGTTTTACCGAATGAAACGCTTGTTTATCCTGGACATGGTAAACCTTCAACAATCGGTCATGAAAAGGAAAACAACCCAATTGTTAAGCCACATATTGAAGAAGCTCATGAGTAAATCATGAGTTTTTTTATTTTTTTTGATGAAAAAAGGATGCTTTTTTAAGCATCCTTCATTTTATTTAAGTTCTAATACAACAAGTGTTTCAATTGAAGTTGTTTGAGGAAACATTCTTACTGGTAGTACACGTTTGATATCATAGATTTCATTTAAGTTTTTTAAGTCTCTTACTAATGTATTAAGTTCACATGATAAATAAACTATTTTCTTAAACTTCTTCTTTAACAGTGCTTCCACTAACGATTGATGTAACCCTGCTCTTGGTGGGTCAACAACTAAGATGTCACCGGATACTTTTGGAATATGAACCTTAGCATCTCCATAAATGACTTCATAGTTTCCTTTTACTTTATGTTTTAATTCATTAGCTACTTCAATGTTCTTTTGATTATTTTCAATCATAATAACTTTCTTAGCTTCACTTCCAACATAAAATCCAATTGAACCAATACCTGAGTAAGCATCAATAATGACACCATTTGTTACTTCTTTTCTAATTTCATCATAAACTTTTTTCATCATACCAGTGTTTACTTGCATAAATGATTGGTCATTTACTTTAAGTTTTAAATCACCTAGCATGAACTCTAATTCATTTTTACCAAATAAAACAAATGAGTCACGACCTAAGATGGTTGATTCATTTGGTTTAATGTTTAATGTTAAACCAACAACTTCTTTAAATGTTTTAATTACATCAACTAATTGTTTTAACCCTGTAAATTCTTTTTGGTACGCAACTAGGGTAAGTAAGATTTCACCTTTTTCATTGCTGCGTAGTACCACATGTTTAAAGATTTCAGGATTCACTTCAATGGTTTGTTGATGAATTTTAGCAATACATCTTTGAATTGGAATTGAGTTTAGTATAAATGTATGTACTTCGGTTAACTCAATTGGGTCGATGGTGTAAAAACCAAGACGCATCATAGTATCAGGTAAGACATGATAAACAACTTTATTTCTATAGTTTAAGAAAACACCATCAGTTAATGTATTTGAAACTTCACCTTCATAACCTAAAAAGCGACGAAAGTTATCAGCAGTTGTTTCTTTTTGCCATAATAATTGATGTTCATCTTTCACATGGTAAAGGTCTAAAGAACCAAGGCGTGATGCCATGGTTTTTCTAATCTCACTTCTTGAAAGAAGTTTTTTAATTTTTGCTTTTAAGAAGTTCTTTTTAACATCCGTGATTGTAACAAGTGCATTTTCACCCTCTAATAATCCCGGAATGAAAACTACAAGTTCTTCATATCGTGCTACCCCTTGAGCGAATCTATCGACTTCATGGGCAGTAACTTCTATTGTTTTTCCTATTTCTATTGTCATTTTTACTCTTTTGATATTTTATTTCTGTAGGCTAGATCAGATGTAATAATATCATCTAATGTTAGTTTTGTTTCCCAGCCTAAGATACGTTTTGCTTTTGAAGCATCTGCTGTTAAAGTCGCAGGGTCACCAGCTCTTCTTGGTCCAAATCTGTGTGGTACAGGTAAAATTTTAGATACCGCTTCAACCACTTCTTTATTTGAATAACCTTTTGATGAACCCAGATTAAAGACGTCAGACTTACCACCATTCATTAAGTAATCAGCACCTACAACATGCGCAAGTGCTAAATCTGTAACATGGATATAGTCTCTAATATTTGTTCCGTCTTTAGTTTCATAATCATCACCAAAGATAACGAGTTCTTTTCTTAAACCTAGTGCCGCTTCGATAGTGACTGGAATTAAATGTGTTAATTGTTGTTTTTTAAGACCAATTTCTAAACTTGAATCTGCACCAGCAACATTAAAGTATCTAAATACAACATAGTTTAAACCATGTGCTTGAGAAGCCCAATGAATCAGTCTTTCGCACGCATACTTAGATTCACCATATGGATTGATTGGTGCTTTTTTACTATCTTCTGTAACTATTCCAACTTCAGGTTCACCATAAACTGCTGCCGTTGATGAAAAGACGATATTTTTAACATTAGTTTCAACCATAGCCTCAAGTAATACTCTAACACCTTCAACATTGTTATAGTAATACTCTAATGGTTTAACCATTGATTCAGGTACGATAAGTTTAGCAGCAAAGTGCATCACAACATCAAATTTTTGATCGTTTAATACCTTTAAAACATCTGCCTTTTTAGTAATGTCTCCTTGATAAAAAGGTACATTTGATGGAATAAAACTTCGATCACCAGTTGATAAATTATCTAAAACTGAAACCTTATTTCCTGCTCTTAATAATTCATAGACGGTGTGAGAACCAATATAGCCTGCACCACCGACGACTAATACATTCATATATATACCCCTTTATTAGTTAGAAAACTTGCGTTTTAAATAATCAATGTAGTATTTAGAGTCAAATGCTTCACCAGTTGCATTAATTAATATTTCTTTTGGTGTTTTTGTTTGTCCATATTTATGAATCTTTTCTTTTAACCATTCATTAATCTTATGGATTTCATTATTTGAAATTGCATTTTCAATATTGAAGTCCTTGTTCATAGCATGATAAATTTGAGCTGCATATGCTGAACCTAGTGCATACGTTGGGAAGTAACCAAATGAACCACCTGACCAGTGGATATCTTGTAGAACACCTTCTTGATCATTTTTTGGTCTAACTCCAACGTATTGTTGATAAAGTTTACGCCATTTCTTTGGAAGATCTTTGGCTTTTAATTTACCTGAAATTAATAGTTTTTCAATTTCATAACGAACCATGATATGTAATGAATAAGTTAATTCATCAGCTTCTGTTCTAATTAATGAGCGTTCAGCACGGTTAATATACTTATAGAAATCTAGTAATGTTACACCTTTTAATTCTTTGGCAAAAATTTCTTTTAATTTATCGAAATGAACTTCCCAGAATGCATATGAACGACCGATCATATTTTCATACATTCTTGATTGTGATTCATGGATTCCCATTGAAGCACCACCACCAAGACGTGTTACATTTAATGACGCATCGACTTGTTGTTCATAAATAGCATGTCCCATTTCATGGATAGTTGAGAAAATAGATGATTCTAAAATATTTTCGATATAACGTGTTGTAATACGTACATCATATGTGTTGTTGTTTGATGTGAAAGGATGCGCGCTTTCTTTTAAAACCGCATGTTTCATATCATAAGCAAATACGCCAGTTAAATATTCTGAAAACTCTTTTTGCTTTTCTTTTGGGAAGAAACCTTTAGTTAATTTTTTTGGATGTGGTTTTTTATTTGATGTTGCTGATAAAACAAACGGTACTAATTCTTCTCTTAATTTTGCGAAGAACGCGTCATATTCAACAGTTGTCATACCTTCTTCATAAAGGTCAAGTAATACATCATAACCTTTAAGTGTTGGTGTTTGAAGATACTTAGCAATCTTTCTTTGGTATGAAATGATTTTTTCTAATGTTGGTAAGTAAAGTGCAAAATCATCTTTCTCTCTAGCTTCTGCCCAAATCGTTGATGCTTGAGAAACTAAAACAGAGTAATCGATATACTCATTTTTAGGCATTCTCTTTACTAATCTTGTTTGTTTTTCAACAATTTCGATTTCACGACGCATTAATTCATCTAATTGTTCTCTATTTTGGTATAGATAATCAATTGATTTTAAGTATTCTTTATCTGTTTCTAATGCATAAATTTCATTTGTTAACATTTCGATTTGTTGGCCACGATATTCTAGTGATCCAACTGGAGCTTCAGTTTCTAAGTCCCAACTTAATACCCACATTGCGTACTCATATGCTTTTAATCTTGCACGCATGCTTTGATATGTACTTAAGTATGTTTGCATACAATAATCCTCTTCTCTTAATTCATGTATCAATTATAACATTATTACATATGTAAAACACGCTAAAAATACGTTAAAAATGTCGTTTTTTTATTTATAAAACATCATAATTGAAATAGATTAACGTTTAGATTTTGGGAAATTGTGCCATTTTTACAAAATATAATAAAAATTAGCACTCTAATGTTGACAGTGCCAATTTGTAGTTTTATAATATAAGTGTATTAAGAAAGGAGTGGTGAATATGCTAAGCTTATTCAAGAAAGATAGAGGCATTTTCGATGATTTCTTTGAAGACTTCAATTCATGGCCATTTCAACAAAACACTCATCTTATGAAAACCGACATTAGAGAACACGAAAGTAAGTATATGCTTGATGTAGAACTCCCAGGTTTTGCAAAAGAGGACATTAAAGTAAGTCTTTTAGACGGATATCTTGAAATTGAAGCAGAAAAGCGTGAAGACAACAAACAAAAAGAAAAAGGTAATTTCCTTCGTCGCGAAAGATTCTATGGTCACGTTAAAAGATCATTTTATGTCGGTAATATTGAATTAGAACAAATCAATGGTTCATTTGAAAATGGTGTACTTCATCTAGAAATTCCAAAAGAAAATCAAGTCTCTACTCAAAAGAAATATTTAGAACTTAAATAAAAGTAAAGGGTGCTTAAATTAGCACCCTTCTTTTTTTACGTTTATTTGTTTCATAATATCTTTTTCTGATTTGTAGATTACTAGGTTATGAGGACATTTCTTGATTTGATCAATAAATTGCCAGCTTGCTTCTATCTCATCCCATCTAGTAAATAGTGTTTTTGAACTTTCATAAATATCTAGTAACAGTTTTTCATACGCTTCTGGTACATTGCCTTCAACTGATTCGGCTATTTTAAATGATAAATCAACTTGTTCAATATTATCTTTTAATCCCGGTTGTTTAGAGTTAATTGTTAAATCGACACCATCTTGTGGTGCAATTTTGATTGTCAGTTTATTTTTAGATACCGGTAAATTCCATTTTTCTTGTTCAGATGTTGGATGATAATTTATCTCAATATAAGATTTTTTATCCTTTAGTTTCTTACCAGTTAAAATTTCAAATGGTACACCTCTAAAACGTGGTGTATTCACGTATGCTTTAAAATAAATAAAGGTTTCTGTTTTTGAATCCTTTGGAATATTTGGTTCATCTAAATAACCTTCATATTGACCAAATAAAACCGATGATTCATCAATAGAAAGACTTCTTAATACTTTAATTTTTTCATCTTTAATAAAATCGGAATTATATTCTTTCGGTGCGTCCATTGCAACCAAACTTAAGATTTGTAAAAGATGTGATTGAACCATATCTTTTAATGCACCAGATGTATCATAATAGCCAGCTCGGTTTAAAATACCTTCTTTTTCTTTGACAAATATCTTCACAGATTCAATTGATTTTGAATCCCAAGTATCTTCAAAAATACGGTTAGCAAAACGAACTGTCATAATATTTTGAATCATCTCTTTACCAAGATAATGATCAATACGATAGATTTGTTTTTCATCGTAGTATTGCCATAACATTTGATTAATTTCTTTTGCTGACTCTAAGTTATGTCCGAATGGTTTTTCAAATACTAAAACTTGATTTTGATTATATTTTTCAATCAACTTCGCATCTGAAATATTTTTAGCAACTGAACTTAATAATTCAGGACCGATTGCTAAGTAATATATGTGTTTAGTACCATCATGCGATTGGGACTGAATATAATTAGAAAAATGAGTATAATCTTGTGGTTCAGTTATTTGGATTTTATAGTATTCAACAATACCTTTTAATGTTTCTAAATCTAACGGTTTAGTTGTTAGATTTTGCATAGCATCAAGATATGTTTCTGTATTATAATCTCTTCTACCTAATGCGACAACCAAGACATTTCCAGGAATTAAATTGTTCTTTTTTAATTTGGCAATCGCAGGTAAAAGCTTACGCGCAGTAAGGTCACCAGTTGAACCAAATATTGTTATAATTAAGTCTTTTTTCATTTCTTTTTATAAACAGCGTGACCGCCAAATTCCCTTCTCATAGCTGCAACAACTTTTTCACTGAATTTTTCTTCGTCGCGTGATTTAAATCTTGTAAATAAAGCGGCTGAAATAACTGGAATAGACACACCAAAATCTAGCGCTTCTTGAATCATCCATTTACCTTCACCAGAATCATCTACACGACCAGTAATCTCATCTAATTTAGCATCTTTTGAAAATGCATTTTTAGTGTATCCAATTAATGCTGATTCAATAATTGAACCATTGTTCCAAACATCACTAACTTTTTCATAGTCAATATTAAATGGTGATTTTTCCATTAATTCAAAGCCTTCACCAATAGCTTGCATCATTCCGTATTCGATACCGTTATGAACCATTTTTACGAAGTGCCCTGCACCAGGACCACCCATATAGCCAAAGCCATCTTTGATAGAAATATCTTTATACACTTGTTCTAAATATTGGTAGGTTTCTTTAGTTCCACCAATCATTAAACAAGCACCATTTCTAGCACCATAAGTACCACCTGATGTACCAACGTCAACAAATTCAATATCGAGTTCTTTTAGTTTTTCATATCGAACAAGTGATTTCTTGTAGTTAGAGTTCCCTCCGTCAACAATGATATCTTTTTCCTTTAAATGAGGTGTAACCTGATCAATCACATTATCTACGATTGAATCTGGTACAAGTAACCAAACAACTAGTCTTTCATTGTTTTTTCTTGTTAAGAAGGTTGTCAAATCATCATGTGTTTGAATGCCTTCTTTTGCAAGTTGAGCTCTGGCACTATCATTTAAGTCAAAGCCAATAACTTCATGACCATGGTCTTTTAAATTTAAGGCTAAGTTTGCCCCCATTTTCCCTAAACCGATTAAATGAATTTTCATATGTGACTCCTTTTGGTATTTTAATGATACATAAGATGTATCTAATTATACTTCTATCCAGTAAAAAATACTAGTTTTCAAACTATAGAACCATTAATAAAATTGTAGCTATTAAGAAGTAAACACCTAATGCTGTAAAGTCATTAATAGTTGAGATTAACGGACCTGATGCCGCTTTTTCATCTGCACCAAATCTTTTTAATACAAACGGTAATACAACACCAGCTAATGCTGAGATAAACATCGCAAGCATTAAGGAAATACCAACTGTAATTGCTAGTTTCATCATGCTATCACTACCAGTTGAACCAGGTAAGATTAATAAGAATACAAAGACTAATCCAAACCCAACTAAACCTGAGATGATACTATTAATTAAACCGATTGCAAGTTCTTTAAAGATATGCTTCTTTGGCGTAATTTGTTGTTGATGCAACCCTAAAATTGTAACCGAGATTGACTGTGTACCAATATTACCAGCCATACCTAAAATCATCGGTTGGAATAATACTAAAGCAACATGTGCCTCTAAAGTTGCTTGGAAAACTACTAATACAGATGCAATAACGATATTTAATATGGCTGAGATTAATAACCAAGGTAAACGTACAATTGAACGTTTAAGTGGTGAATCATCTTCATCAATTTCATCAACTTTAACAAGTTCAGCCATTGTATCTAAGTGAACTTCTTCCATTAAAGTTAACGCATCATCTGCAGTAATCACGCCGATGATTTCATTTGATTTATTTAAAACAGGAAGCATATCAAGGTCATAGTCACTAATTTTCTTTAGTGCTTGTTGCATATTATCATTCTCATAAACGAATGGATACGTTTCATCAATAATCTTATCTAGTTTTTGATTTGCTCTAGCAAGAAATAAATCTTGAAGACGTAAAGCACCTTGATAATTTTTAACTTGGTTATAGAAGAAAATAACATCTACTTCATCTTTTTCAGTGGTTTCTGTTGTAACAAACTTAGTTGCATCTTTAACACTCATATCATAAGGAAGTGCAATAAAGTGAGGTGATGAAATAGATCCAGCTGTACCTACTTCATATTTGAGTAGTTTTTCAACTGCAGTTTGTGTCCCTTTTGGTAATAAACTTAAAATCGCTAAATGTTCCTTAACAGAATACAATTCAATAAAATTTTTTAAATCATCCACTTCAAGAGGTTTCAACAGTGATTTTCTTTGTTCAAGTGAAAGTGAGTTGTAAAACTCAACTTGTAATTCTTCGTCTAAAAGAATAAAAACTTCAGCAAATTTAGTTACACCCATTAATGTAAAAATTCTTAATTGATCTTTTGGATAATCTTCAAAAATTTTCACAATATCTGATGGGTGAAGTTTAGATAGTCTTAATTTTAATGCTTGATTAGAAAGTGTCATACGTTTAGCCATTAGATTGCACCTCCTAAAATCAATGTTGCAAGACCAAAATAAACAATAACTGAAATAATATCAATTAAAGTTGTAATGAATGGGCCCGATGCAATGGCAGGGTCAATTTTTAATGTTTTCAACAATGTTGGAATTAAAAAGCCTAAAACCGGAGCAATCGCAACTGTGATAAACAATGCGCCACCCACAACAGTAGATACTGCAATTGGATTAGATACAGCCATGATAATTCCGAAGAGATAGGTTGCACCAAATGCAAGTAATCCCATTACAAAGCCAGAAATCATGCCTGAAATAATTTCTTTAATACCGTTTTTAAAAGCATTAGATTCCTTTTGAGTTAATGAAATTAAAGTTACTGCAAGTGTTTGTGATGCAACGTCCCCACCTGAGTCTAAAATCAGTGGTTGGAATAATGCTAGGATCACGACTGCTGCTAAAATTTCTTCAAATTGATGTGTAGCAAATGCAATAGGCAATGATAAAGCCATTAAAATAATTAACCAGGGTAGACGATGTAATGCACTTTTAAACAGATTTTCATTAAAGTCTGTTTCTGGTAACGCTGCTAATTTTTCAATATCTTCGATTGCTTCATCTTGATAGATATCTAAAATATCATCCATAGTGATGGCACCAAGTAGCACCCCAGTCTCATCTAAAACAGCTAAGTCATAACCACCATAGTGTTTCATATGCTTAACTAATTCTTCAACACGATCTGTGACTAAAACAGTAGGTTCTTCGTCCATAATCTCTGATACATGCTTTGGTGAGCGTGATTTAACAAGTTCTTTTAATGAAACTTGGCCAACATATTGGTTATCATCATTCACTACAAATATTGTTTGAATACTTGATGCAAAATCAGCACCTTTAATTACTTTTTTGGTTGCATCTTTTACATCATCATTTTGATTTACTGCAATAAACTTGTTCGTCATGTACGAACCAGCAGTATATTCTTCATAGTTGATTAAAGATAATACATCTTCATCTTCATCTAGACTTTCAATTAATTCTGTTTTTTCTTGATCATCAAGTTCATTAATAATGTCAGCGGCATCATCCGGTTCTAATTCGCTAACAATTTCTTTTTGATCTTCAAGTGTAAAAGTAGTTAGAGCTAAAGCAGCTTCTTCCGGATGTAAATACGATAGAATTTCAGCAACTTTGTCATTTTCTAATGAATTAAATACGAATTCTTGTTCTTCTTCATTTAATTCACTGATCATTGCAGCAAGGTCAAAAGCATGCGTCTCTTCCAAGACCTTCATGATTTCATCTTTAGTTGCTTGGGATTCAAATAATTGTTTAAGCATGTGATCCCTCCTTTTAGTAAAAAAACATCAAGCTGATTACTTGATGTTTCGGCCAAAAATTCTTTTTGATGAGGCAAAGGTTAAGACAACTTCACCATGATTAGTAAGAATTTTTAAGAATTCATTATGTTGATCTTTTGCAATGACTTTGACTTGATCCTTTAATCCAATTTTAAACTCATCAAGCATTGTGAGTAAATAAGGATCATCAGTGACTCTTTCAATGATAAAGGAGTCATTGGGATTAGAATCGAGTAGTGGTTGATCTTTGATTATGGTGATTTCTCCATTCGTTTTGGGGATTGGATTTCCGTGACTACATGTTTTTGGATACTCTAAGTATTTGTAGAGTTCTTCAACCATGTGTTCACTGGACGCATGTTCTAAACGTTCAGCTTCATCATGTACTTTATGCCAAGGATAGTTTAGATGTTTCGTTAAGAAGATTTCCCAAATTCTATGGGCTCTAACTAACTTAACTGCAACATCAATACCTTTTTTGGTTAATGCTACACCTTTGTAGGGAACGAATTTAACAAACTTTTGATCACTCAATCGTTTGATCATGTCATTGACACTTTGATCAGTATAACCGAAAGCATCTTTGATTTCATTGTTTTTGATGATTGGTCGATTGGCTTCAACTTGAAGCTCATATATCAGCTTTAAATAATCTTCCTCTGCGCGGTTCAAGATCTCCACCACCCTTTCAAAATCATTGTAACATTAAAAATACATTATTTTTACTAAAAATACTATGAAAGCTCAAGTTTCTTCGATTTATAGTAATTCCATCCCTCTTTTGTTAAATGTATCTCATCGTTTTTAATCAGAAAAATGTTTTTGTTTAAACCTTGTTGTAATTGATAATCAAATTTCTTTTGACTCCATTTGAGCTCATAGTGAATATTTGAGCGCAAGATTTCATGTTCTTCACCGAATTCTTTTTCATGTGTACCGATGTGTAGTACTAAAATCGTAAAGGCAAAATCTAGTTTTTGATTGTGTCTTTTCACTAATGTCGTAATAATCCCTCGATAAGGTGAGAAAACTAATACCAGTAAGAAAGTTATTAATGTTTGGGTAGCAATCATGCCAGAGATTGTGACTTCACCTTTAAATGGTCCAATCGCAATGAAAAACCCAAGTACACTATTAACAAAGCCAATAATTCCAGATGCTAACAGTGTATGTTTTAATTCTTTTGTCAGTAATAATGCGGTTGCTGCTGGTCCAATCATTAATGCAATTACTAAAACAGAACCCACTGCATTAAATGCTGTAACAGCGGTTAAAGATATAAAAGCCATCAACAAATAGTGAATAATTGCAGGCATGAATCCCAGTGATGCTGCTAGTGCATAATCAAATGAAACAATTTTTAGTTCTTTAAAGAACACTTTTATAAAGATGGCATTCATTATAAATACCAGCATCATGATATATAACATAGTAGGACCAATCTCAACTCCAAACACTTCTACTTGTTCAAAGATTGAAAATTCTAATTTACCAAGTAATACAGAGTCAACATCTAAATGAACTCCACCAAAATATAATGTGATCATCATGACTGCAATTGAGAATAGTAATGGGAATACAACGCCAACTGCTGATTCTTCATCAGTTTTTTTAGCTTTAATGAAGACCTCAGTTAAAAACACAGTAATTACACCCATTAAGGTTGCACCAAATATTAATACCGGTGAATTCAAATCTAAAACGATCATAAAAGCTACAACAATTCCTAATAAAACCGTGTGCGAAATGGCATCAATTTGCATACTCATTTTTCTAAGAACTAAAAATACGCCTAGTAATGAACATGATAATGATACAAATATTGCAACACTTAACATTTGAAGTTCGATCATAGGTCACCTCCTGTAAGAAGTTTTGTTACAACGCTCATGCCTTTGTCTGTTAAAAAGTACTCTTCACCTTTTTTGAAAGCATATGCCTCTTTAACCAATTCTTCTACCTCTTCAAATTGTGAATTTGAAATAAGTGAGTTTTCATAAATATGTATAAGCACTTTGAATTTTGATACTCTCTTTTGATATATGAAGAATCTGATTCGATTCCCAATATAACCACTTTTTGGTGCAAACAGTAAAGAAACAATAACAATTAAACTTGCTGAGATAACAATAACAGGGCCGGTCGGCAATTTTGAAATATTGGCAGATAAGATTGTACCAATTAACCCTGAGATAGCACCAAAAATACCGGCAAGTAGAACATTAAAGAATAGTTTTTGGCTCCATTGTCTTGCTGCAACACCAGGGGCAATTAACAATGCACTCATTAAAATTACACCAACCGATTTAATAGATACAACAACAATTAAAACGGTTAATACTGAGAGAATCATTCTAACAAATACTGGATTAAAACCTAAGCTTTGATAATACGCTTCATTGAAAATGAATAACTTAATATGACGCCATAAGATTGTTAAAATAATTAATACAATAACAAGCGAAGCAGCAATTGTTAAAATATCTGATGTTGAAATGGCTGCAGCTTGGCCAAAGATAAAGTGATCAAGTCCAGCTTGACTTGCACCAGCTTCATTTCTAATTAAAGAAAGTAAAACTTGGCCAAATCCAAAGAACGAACTTAGTATAATTGCAAGAATTGCATCATTTTTAATTTTTGAATATTTTTTAATGAGTTGCATCAAGAAGATTGCAACAAATGCTGCAATAGCTGCTCCAAAAATTAAGACAATCATTGATTTTTCATGAAAGAATATGAATGATAATACAACCCCTGGTAATGCAGCATGAGATAAGGCATCACCGATCAGTGCTTGTTTTCTTAGAATTGTAAATACACCAAGTAAACCAGCAACAGCCCCTAATAACATCGTTCCAACCAAGACTAAAATCAATATATAATTTGATAAGAAATCATTCATAAGACGCCTCTCTTAACTCAGTTAAACGATTGGATTTATATGTTTTTACAATATTTTCCTCAGTAAATTTTTCTTGAACTGGTCCATGAGCAATGACTTTTAGGTTAATCATTGTAACCCAATCAAAATAACTTTTAACGGTTTCTAATGCATGGTGTACAACAATCACCGTTTTACCTGCATTCTTAAGTTCTTTTAATAATCCAACGATTGCTTTTTCAGTTTTAATATCAACTCCTTGGAAAGGTTCATCCATCAGATAGATATCAGCTTCTTGTACAAGTGCTCTTGCTAGAAATACTCTTTGTTGTTGACCACCTGAGAGTTCTGAAATTTGACGATCTTTAAAACTTAACATACCAACTTTTTCTAGTGCTTCTTCACATAAAGTTCTATCTTTTTTAGATAATTTCTTAAACCAACCTAAGTGTCCATATCTACCCATACTAACAACGTCAAAGACGTTAGTTGGAAAGTCCCAGTCGACGCTATTTCTTTGAGGAACATATGCAATTTTCTTTTGCATTTCTTTATATGGTTTACCTTCAAATAAAATATGTCCTGAAATTGGTTTTAATAAACCAACCATTGATTTGATCAAAGTTGACTTCCCAGCACCATTTGGTCCAATGACTGCTAGTAATACACCTTTTGGAATTTGTAAATCTATATCCCATAAAACAGGATTTAAATCATATGCTACTGTTAAATCTTCAATAAAAATTTGTGGATTGTTCATTTTACTCACCCTTTAATCCTTCTATTATGGCAGTTACGTTATAACGCATTGCCTCTATATATGTTCCGTAAATCCCGTCACCTAATGAATCTGAATATAATGATTTTCCAATGACAACATCATGACCACGAGCTTTGGCACCATTTAAGACTTGTTCGATTGTAAATGCAGCAACTGATGATTCAATAAAGATTGCTTTCACATTTTTTTCAATAATTAAATCGATCAAATCATTGATATCTTTTATGGATGCTTCGGTTGCAGTAGAAATACCTTGAATTGCTGCAACCTCAAATCGATAAGCTTGACCAAAGTATCCAAATGCATCGTGTGCTGTTACTAAAACTCTTTGATCATCTGTTAGATTTTCTTCAATTGAATCTAATATCCATTGATGTAAACTATTTAATTGATTAAAGTAATTTACATATTGCATTTGGTAATATTCGGAATTGAATTCATCTAAATAAATTAACATATTTTTTAAAGAATTAGCAGCTACCATCCAATTTCTAACATCAAACCAAATATGTGGATCAATTATATTTGATTCTTCTTGATATAAAGTATATCCTTCAATTTCGATGGCTTCACTAACATCTAAAACAGCTTTTTTTGTTTTTAAACCATCAAGTATATCAACCATCTTTCCTTCTAAGTGAAAACCATTGTAAACAATCAAATCACTACCAAGTAGTGCAGTAGTATCCTTGGCTTTAGGGTTATATAAATGTGGGTCTATACCTACTCCCATTAATGTCGTTACATTAACCTTATCTCCACCTAATTGATTGATTAAATCACCTAGCATTGTGGTGGTTGCAACAACGTTCACTTTTCCTTCAACATATTCATATACATTACAACTACTTAAGATTAAAGAAAGGAAAATCATATATATTAATGTAAAATATTTTTTCAACTTTATCACCTCATACTTTTAAGTCTAACCTTAAAACTATTTTAAGTATATATTGTTAAAATGTTTTTGTCAAATTATTTATCTTGTAATTTCACAAAATTAAAGCGTAAATCTTTATAGATTTATCTTACTATGTTAGAATATTATTAACGATACAGAGAGGTAGACAAAATGAATATTGCACAACGTAACAGAATTATTGTTGCGAGTATACTATTTATGCTTCTAATTGCAGCGTCGTTTATTTTTGGACCGACGGTGTTTTTAATTGGCTTAGTAGCAATCGCGACATCATTCATTATCGAGTTTTTAAGTAGTGTAGCCAGAAAAGAAAAGTTCGACTGGACAACAATTTGGTTTACACCACTTATAATTACGCTATTAACAACCCCAACAATTATTGATCAAGTTTGGATGGTTGCTGTAGCAACAGGCTTTGGGGTATTCTTCGCCAAAGCAATTTGGGGTGGAGAAGGAAAATATGTATTCCAACCGGCAATGGTAGGTTTAATCTTTATTGCACTAGCATTCCCAGTTTACACATTAAACTTCTTTGATCCAATCGCACAAGCTGCGACAACAATTACTCCAGCTGTTACTTTCAAAAGTAACCCTGGTGCAGTTTTCCAAGATTTTGATTTTGTAGAACTGTTAATGGGACAATATGCTGGTGGTTTAGGTACAACCTTTAAATTAGGCATTCTTATCTTAGGTGGCCTATTAATGGTTTTACGTATTTCTGATTGGAAGATTCCACTAACTTTCTTAGGATCATATTTTGTATTATCACTTGTAAAATACTTATTAACTGGTATTGCATTTGGTGATTCATTCCTTTATGCAGGTTATTCAATCTTCATGGGTCATTTATTATTTGTTGCAATGTTTGTTGCGACTGACAATCAAGTTCAACCTTTATATCCTAAAGGTAGAATCATTTATGGCGTTTTATTAGGTTTAATCACTTGGATTATCCAAAATATTTGGTTATTCAATCCAACTGCAGCAAACACTGAAGGTACAATCTATTCTGTAACTTTAATGAGTGCGATTGTTGGTTTAATCGATGTGTGGACTGTTCCTAAAGTTAAAGACGTTCCGTTAGTAGAGGAGGCATAATTATGATGAAGAAATATTTATCAATGTTATTATTCGTCATTGTAATGGGTGCTGTATCTACAGGTGTATTAATGGGTGCTGACTACATTACAAAAGACGCAATTGCAAGAAATGCAGAATTCGTATGGAAATCAGCAATTTTAACACATCATGAAATTGCACACACTCAAAATGATTTCGTCGAATTATTTGATAGTTCATTCCAAGTTGAAACTGAAGATACTGGAACTGAAGTCTTAACATTATATACTAATGTTGAAACAGGTAGACTATCCTTCCGTTTCAAAGGTATGGGCTTATGGGATTCAATCGAAGGTGTAATCACTTTTGAACAAGACTTTAAAACGATTGTTGGTATCACAGTTACAAAACAAGCTGAAACTCCAGGTCTTGGTGGTGTTGTTGCTGAAAAAGCATACTTAGATAAGTTTGTTGGTAAAGAATTTAGTGAGAACTTAGAAATTAAGATCATTAAAGGTGGTACAACTGAAAATTATGAAGTTGATGCAATCACAGGTGCCACCGGTACTTCTAATGCATTTGCAAACTTATTAACTGCTAACTATCGTAAATATGTGTATGCATTTAGTGACATGGATCCAAATGCGGTTTGGAAGAAAGCTATGCTTTCACATCATAATGTAGAATACACTTCTGCTAACTATGTAACCTTATTTGATGAAACATTCGATTCTAAATCTAAAGAATCAAATTCAAATTACTTAACACTTTACACAAATAAAACAACTGGTGCTGTAAGTTTCTTATTTGAAACTGGTGGATTAAATGGTCCAATCACAGGTGTATTATCATTACAATCAGACTTTGTAACAATTTTAAATGTAACTGTTCTTTCTAATAGTGAGGTTCAAGGTGCAGTCGTTGCTGAAAGAGAAATTCTTGACTCATTAATTGGTAAGAAATTCCCAGGTATTGTGTTTGTTGCAACACCATCTGCTGACAAT
Source organism: Acholeplasma sp. ORD1043 (assembly GCF_057808485.1). Lineage (NCBI taxonomy): Bacteria > Bacillati > Mycoplasmatota > Mollicutes > Acholeplasmatales > Acholeplasmataceae > Acholeplasma > Acholeplasma sp. ORD1043. The sequence continues at coordinate 225,616 of NZ_JAQLOJ010000001.1, forward strand.
GAAGCTTACGATGGATTTGCAGCCGCTACAACTACTAAGAGTAAATTTGCTGAAGGTCTAAATGCTGCTCAAGCATTATTCTATAATGTGTTCTTTTTAGATCAAGAAGTTCCTGAAGAACCAGAGGAACCAGAAGTTGACCCAACTATGGCTTGGAAACAAGTTATGTTATCCAATATTGGTGTTGATTCAACTGAGGCAGATTTTGCAACTCTATTCTCATCTAATTTCTATGAATGGGTTGAAGGTGACTTAACTTATTATGTTCACAAAACAAATCATTCATATAACTTCACTTTTGAAGGACAAGGTAAATGGGGTCCAATCAAATCTGTTCTAACATTAGAAACAGACTTCGTAACTATAAAGAAGGTTGTCGTATACGAACAAACTGAACAATGGGGTGCGAAGATTCAAACAAATCCTGCAATACTTGCTGCATTGACTGGAGTAAAACTATCAACTCCAATCCAAGCATTTGATGGTATGGCTGGTGCTACAGAAACAATGGATGGATTCTTAGTAAGTTTAAATGAAACTTATGCGAATTATTATGAAGCATTAGTATTAAATCCAATGAAAAAAGCAATGTTAGCAAATAACAATATTGCATTTACTGATGCTAACTTCGAATCACTATTTGATTCATCATTCGAAATTGAAACTTCTAATGGTTTAGTATTATATACAACTAAGTCAACTGGTGCTTTAAATATCTTAGTTGATTCAGAAGGTAAATGGAGTTCAATTAAATCTGTACTAACACTAGAAACTGATTTTGAAACAATTAAGAAAGTAACTGTTTACTCACAAAATGAAAAGACTGGTGCAAAAATTGAAACAACTCCAGAAATCTTAGCTGCTTTATCAGGTCTTAAATTTGAACCAACAATCGAACCATTTGATGGTATGACTGGTGCAACTCAAACAATGACTGGATTCTTAGCAGGATTGAATACAACTTATGCAGCATACTTTGAAGAATTTGGAGGTAACGAATAATGCAAGAACAAACAAATAAAAAACCTTCAACTTGGCTTCGTCTTCAATATAAGAAATGGTTCTTAGTCTTAAAGAAGGGGTTAACTGAAGAAAACCCAATTGTCGTAACAGTTTTAGGTATTTGTTCATCTTTAGCTGTTACTAACCGTGTAGAAAACGCGATTTTCATGGGCATCGGCGTTACATTCGTTATTATGGCATCAAGTGCAATCGTATCACTACTAAGAAATCTAATTCCACCTAAAGTTAGAATGGTTGCCTATATGGTTATCATCTCAATCTTTACGATTGTTGTACAAATGTTCTTACAAGCATATGTTCCAACAGTTGCTGCTAACTTAGGTGCTTATACTGGTTTAATTATTACTAACTGTATCGTTATGGGACGTGCGGAAGCATTCGCTATCAAAAACCCAGTACGATATACAATTATTGACGGCTTTGCGAATGGTTTAGGTTATACATTCGTTCTGATCTTAATTGCATCAGTTCGTGAACCTTTAGCATTTGGTACCTTCTTCGGTTATAAAGCACCATTTATGGCTGACTGGATTAACTGGAACGTTATGGCACTTGCTCCAGGCGGATTCTTCGTATTAACTCTATTCGCTTGGTTAATCAGAACCTTAATTGGTTCATATGAAGAAGATTAGGAGGAAAAAACATGTTAGAACTAGTAGAATTATTTTTAGCTTCAATGTTATCAAATAACATCGCCTTAATCTTCATTTTAGGTATGTGTTCATTGATTGCCATTTCAACATCAATTAAAAACTCAGTTAACATGGGTGTTGCAGTTATTGTAGTTGTTACAGCAACAGCAATGTTAAACTGGCCAATTTATGAATTACTAAAAGCAACTGGAACTACACAGTTATCACTTCTAGTATTCATCATCGTTATTGCAACGTTTGTTCAATTCTTAGAAATGTTCTTAGCAAAATTCTCACCAAAAATTTATGAAGCATTCGGTATCTTCTTACCACTGATTACAGTTAACTGTATCGTTCTAGCGGTTTCAATCTTCTTCCAAACAAGAGATTATAACTTTGCTCAAACTACAGTATTTGCTTTAGGTTCTTCTATCGGTTGGACTTTTGCAATGATCTTACTTGCTGGTGTTCGTCAAAAAATGTATCGCGTTTCAAATATTCCTAAAGGATTAAGAGGACGCGCAATTGCCTTCCTAATCTTAGGCATCTTAGCACTTGCCTTTATCGGATTCACCGGTATTGGTAGAGTAACATTCGGAGGTTAATATGGATTATATTTGGACACCAATAATTTTAATTTCAGTCTTAATCATTGTAACCTTATTAGTCATTTTAGTAGATAAACTATTAGGTGGTGGCGGCGAACGTAAGATTACAGTTAACAAAAACAATGTTGTCACAATTTCTGGTGATGATACTGCATTAAATGCTTTAACAAATAATAAAATTTTCTTACCATCTTCTTGTGGTGGTAAAGCAACATGTGGTACATGTAAATTCCGTTTAGTTGATTGGCATGAACCACCAAAACCAACAGAATTACCATTCTTATCAAAAGATGAGATTGAAGAAGGCGTACGTCTTTCTTGCCAAGTTAAAGTAACTCATGATATCGAAATTCAAGTCCCAGAATCTGTATTAAACGTAAAACCTTTCTGGGGTAAAGTTGTTGAAGTTGAACAATTAACTCACGATATTAAACGCGTTAAATTTGAAATGGAGGAAGACTTCCCATTCAAACCGGGTCAATATTTACAAATTACAGTACCTGGTATTGAAACAACTCGTGCTTACTCAATTGCCTCAGACTCAAAAGATTTACGTCATCCAGAAGTAATCATTAGATTAGTTCCTGGTGGGGTTGCAACAAAATTTGTACATAAAGCAATGATCGTTGGTGATAAATTAAAGATTACTGGACCATTTGGTGACTTCTTCTTAAAAGAAGATTCTAAACGTCCAATCATCATGATTGCAGGTGGTTCTGGTAAAGCTCCAATTCGTTCAATTATCTACAAATTAATGGATCAAGGCATGCCAAGAAATGCAACTTATTTCTTCGGGGCTCGTACTAAGAAAGACTTATATTACACTGATTATTTCTTAGATATTGCTAAGAAGTATCCTAAATTCAAATATGTACCAGCATTATCTACACCACTTCCAGAAGATGAATGGACATTAGATGTTGGTTTAATTACAGATGTTGTTAGACGTCATACAGAAGATTTATCTGGTCATGAAGCATATCTATGTGGATCACCTGGTATGATTGATGCATGTATTAAAGTCTTAAAAGAAAAAGGTATGCCAGAAGAGTATATCTACTTCGATAAATTCTAAATTCTAATAAATTTGAGATACGAGTCTTCGTATCTCTTTTTTTATGTTTCATTATATTTGACCGTTTTAGTCAATTAGGTTTATAATATAATCATGACATATGAAAATTTTGATAAATTAAATACACAAAAACAACAAAAAATATTAAATGCTTTCTTTGAAGTGGTATCAAAAAATGGATATTATCAAGCACCAACGGATGAAATTTGTCATCTAGCTGAAATTTCAAAAGGTGCGCTATTCCATTACTTTGGTACAAAAGAAAATCTACTAATCTTTGCATTTAATTATTCTGTGAATATTTTAAATAAAAATATAAATCCATCAAGTGCACCATCAATGGATTGTTTTGATTTTATCCAATATATAACACTAGAAAAATTAAAGTTACTTGATATTTATCCTTATATGATAACTTTCATGATGCGTGTTATAAATGAAAATAGGAACTTACTTTCTAAACATCAAGCACTGGATCTTTTAAAACATTACCAAGAGAGTCAAATATATTTATATCAACAACTAGACTTTTCACAATTAAAAGATGATATCACTAAGGAAGATTTCATTGTTTGGCAGACTATGATTTCAAACGGTTTTATCGAAATGTTTATACAAGCTCACGATAAAACATTACTAAAACAACATTTATTTAATCTATTTAATTCGATGAAACAACATTTTAGAAAATGATAATTCATAAAAGGAGGGGATATTATGAAATTAATAGAAGTTTCACATCTAACTAAAACATATGGTGAGGAAAAAGGCATTTTCGATTTAAGTTTTAACATAAATAAAGGAGAGGTTGTTGGATTTTTAGGTCCCAATGGTGCTGGTAAAACAACTACTATTAGAAATTTGTTGGGGTTCATAAAAAATCATGAAGGTAGTGCTTCAATTATGGGCTTTGATATTGATAAGGATCAAATCGAGATTCAAAAAATAACTGGTTACTTACCTGGTGAGATAAACTTCATTGATGATTTAGACGGTTCAACTCTAATACAACTTGTTGCTGATTTAAAGGGGGTAAAAGATTTGTCTTATGCACATGAACTCTTAAAGCTATTTGATTTAAATCCCAAACAACCGATTCATAAAATGAGTAAAGGTATGAAACAAAAACTTGGAATCATTTTAGCCTTCTTCTCAAAACCAGAACTCTTAATTCTAGATGAACCTTCATCAGGACTAGATCCACTTATGCAACAAAAATTAATAGAACTTATTTTAAAACATAAGCAATCAGGTTCAACTATTTTCTTGTCTTCTCATATCTTTGAAGAAGTTGAAAAGACTTGTGATCGAGTCATAATGATTAAAAAAGGTAGGATTGTTGCTAATAAATCTATCAAGGAATTAAAGGGAATTAGAAAAAAAGCGTATGAGATTACTTTTGATTCAGAAGACGAATTAACATCCTTCCAAAAAGAACACCCTTTAACAATTAAACATGATTTAACAGCTATTTACGAACTTGAATCCGATTTAAATGATTTAATTAAAATTCTAAATAACTATAAAATTAAAGATTTTGCAAGAAAAGAACTTCAATTAGAAGAAATTTTCATGCAATACTATGGTGAGTAAGATGATTTCATTACCTTTATATAAAAAAGAGATTAAATCTCAATTACCCCTATTCTTAATCTTTTCAGTACTAGTTTTGATGTATGGCATGATTGTCGTTACCCTTTTTAATCCAGATCCTGAAGCAGCCGGTTGGTTAGATTCAATCATTGTGATGTATCCGGAAATGATGGATTTGATAGGGTTTAACATAGCTGATTTTACAAATTACCAATTATTCATATCGGGTTATTTATACGGTATGTTATTCTTGTTATTTGGATTAATATATTCAATACTAGTTACTAACAGACTCATCTTTAGATATTTAGATAAGGGGAGTTTTGTTTATTTAATATCAACACCTAATTCTAGAACTAAAATTCTATTCACTCAAATTAAAGTTTTAGGTACTTATCTTTTTGGATTATCACTTCTCATGTATTTAGTTGTTACAATTCCTGGTTTAATGGCTTATGGAGATTATGTTGATCCAATTAAATTACTCTATTTAAATGCTTCGTATTTCATCTTACTTTTGTTTCTCTCTTCTATTAATGTATTATTTACAACGTTATTCGAAGGAAAGAAAGCATCAATACTAAGTATTGCAGTACCTGTTTTATTCTTCTTTATAAACATGATTGCTAATTTAGATAATGGTTTTAAATGGTTCGAATTCTTCACACCATTTTCTTTATTTAACACTGATTTGATTATTAATTTAGATGAATTAAGTTTCTTATTCAACGGAATTTTACTACTACTTTCAGGTCTGATGTATTTCATAACCTTTAAATTATTTAATCGAAGAGATTTGAATATATAATAAAAAAAGCCTACTTAGTT